>NZ_VPEA01000019.1:0-24702 GCF_013417365.1 Acinetobacter sp. YH12252 | reverse complement strand
TGTCTTTTATGCGTAATTTGAGTGTCTTCATCCAATTATTTTAACAGTATTTTTCTTAATAGTGACTATATTACAAGTATTTAAAACGACATTTCGTGTCGTTCATATGGTTTACTCCAGTCGCTTACTCGTTAGAATACTCACAGCTTATCTTAGAGAATTGTCATGTCTAAACCACAGCAAAAGCAAAAAAACTCAGCCTTGGCAGAATTGATAGAAGAACAAAAAATGCTCTGTGAAGAATTTGGTTCAGCCTATATTGCAGTGAGTGGCGATGATGTTGTCGCAGTTGCAGTCCAGACCTTAAATAAAGACCCAATTGTGGGCTTGCGTAAAGCGCCAGAAGGTGAAGAAAAAGTCGCGTGGTACATTTATGGCGGTGAATTGGGTGAAGATGAAGTGAACTTTGAAACCATGCCTGTGCGCGAGTTGCAAGATATTTTGCCTGACGTGCTTCCATATCTGGCTTTAGAACAAGGCTACCGCTTTATGATTGATGCTGATGACTATGAAGATGTCTGGAAAGAAGGCGATGAGTCTTAAGCTTATGCGCATGTCGAACATGGCAAAAATATCGGTGAGCATTATGCTTGGACTGCAAAGTCTGAGCGTAATGGCACAAGGTATTCAAGCGCAGCAGTTGGCACTTGAAGCATCATCTACACCTATTACAATTCCACATACAGCCAATGGGTTGACCCAAACACAATATCAAGATTTGTTAAATCAATACACGCAAATTGTGAATGACAGCAAAAAAATATTGGATGATCCTACGAGCCAAGCAACGGCAGAACAACAAAAACAGGCATTTTGTGCACGCTATCACGCCTATAAAAATATTGCTGAAATTTCCGAGTACAATCCAAACTTGTATCCTGCACCTGTGATGTTAATGGTGGCAAAGCGTTATTTAGAACAGCAGCACAACAGTTTCACGGCTTCAGGTATGACTGAACAAGTTTTTTGTGCAGGAGCTACATCTAAATAGTGTGATCTGCCTTATAAGTGAATAGCAAATTTAAAGATTGAAGATGCAGGCGTATAAAACCCCAAAAACTGGGGATTCCTTTTAAGCAGATTGTGAAGTCATACTTCATTTTTTATCAATTTTCATGCAAAACTAACTTTGCAAAGACTGTAGAATCTTTTAACTTGCAGGTAGTGAACTGAGGGATAGGCGACATAGATGAAATGGGATGAAATTGGCGAGCAGCCTTGTTCGATTGCACGAACCTTGTCGGTGATTGGTGACCGTTGGACGATGCTGATTATTCGTAATGCCTTTATGGGTATGCGTCGCTTTGATGATTTTCAACAACATTTGGGCGTAACGCGGCATGTATTGTCAGATCGTTTAAAGCGTTTGGTGGAACATGAAATTTTAGTCAAAGTGCCTTATGTAGAGCGCCAAGAACGTTTTGAATATAAATTGACAGAGAAGGGCTTGGAGCTTTATCCCTTAATGCTGTCTATGGCAAATTGGGCAGATAAATGGATGGATCAAGGTTTAGGTAAGCCTGTGGAATACATCCATAAAAATTGTGCTAAGACGTTTCAGCCTGTGGTGGTATGTTCGGAATGTGGTGAAGAACTGCATGCCAAGCAAGTAAAACCACATTTTACCCCAGTGTATTATCAGTACATCCAAGCACAGCAAAATTTAAAACAAACCTAAATCAGTGCCGTATTAATCAGCAACAGTTTGTCTATAAGCAGTTGGCTGGTTTAGGAATACCCGCTAAACGACTTAAATGCCGTGCCACCAAACCTGTATTAAATTTTTCCTGCAAAACAGCGTTGTTAATCTCTGGGCTTACAGTTTTCATTAAAAATTTGATTAAAGGACGGGTTGCAGGTGAGTGTCCAAATTGCTGATAAAATTGGCGTACAGCGTGCAAAACTTCAAAATGCCAAGCTGTGAGTTCAAGCTCTAAACTTTGCGCCAATTCTTGCGCCACTTGTTCATTCCAGACAGTGTAATCCAGCAAATGTCCATCTTGATCTAATTCTAGTGTCATCTCTTGTTTCATTCACCCTTAAAAATGCTTTGCATTGGTTTCATATCATTACGGCTTGCTATTTTAAGCTGATACAGCGCTGATGTGCTAAACACAGCGTTGCAAAAGCTGCATAATTAATCGGCTGTACATTTTCCGCCAAATGACCATTCAATATTTCTGCATCATTTTCCAGTACATATATTTTGTCTAGCTGGGCACAGAGTGGATGTTGCTGATGCAATACCGCATCACCCATAAGTACAACGCTGTCTTGCGGAGCATACAAGGCATTTAGCTCTGCTAAAATTGTTGCGGTGCTATCAAAGCTCGCTTGGATTAAATATAAATTTGCGTCAGACATGCTTTTCTCTTTAGATGTTTAGATATGGTCAAATGATCAATCAGATTGTTAAACCACCGATCAACCTACCAATATAAAACTCGATCAAAGGTTTGAATCAGCTCCCGATTCAGTTCCACCCATTCAATTTCATGTACCGTATTTTTGATAAACGGCGAGTTAGCATGTTTATTTTCAATCAAAATTGGGCTGAGGTCATAAAACTCAAAGCTATCGACCAAATTGGATGCCACTTTAAAAGCATGTTTTAGTGAATCAAATGCCAGTTCCGACTGTAATAGGCTTAATGCCGCATCTTGTAATAACACTTTGACTTCACAACCAAAAGTTGCCAGTACCATTGTTGCAGACAAGCTTTCATGCACTTGTAAGCTGTTTAAATTGGCCTGACGTAAAACCACGAGTACAGTTTTCACACAATTTACCTTTTAAATGCAACAGATTTACAAAATGAATCGCTTAAAATTGAATCAGGCGTTTTGTGCTTTGCACTGCATCGGTCAGTTCGCCCAAGCCAACCAATTCAAAGCCTGCGGCTAAATTGTGTTGGCTCAGTTGATGGCGTTTGGCATTGTCTGCATCGCTAATACCACGTGCCAGTGCGGCACTTACACATACGGGTAAACGAATAGACAATTTTTGCCATTCTGTTTTGAGGTTGCGTTGATCATCGGGTACCCATTGCAACTCATTCGCTACAGCAACGCCATCTTGATAAAAAAACACACGAAAAGCCTCATTTTTCTGTTGTAAGGCTTGAGCAAGACCGAGTGCATGCCATGCATGAATAGAGGTTGGTGCGGAGGTTATTAGTAATAAGGTGCTCATCAAAATTCACTAATGCAATGTGCCAAGGCGCATTCAGACTTTATAAAAAAAGGTAGTATAAATGATTTTAGTGACTGGTGGTTTAGGCTTTATAGGCTCACACATTGCATTAAGCCTAATGGCTCAAGGGCAAGAGGTCATTATTGTAGATAATTTATCCAATGCAAGTATGCAGACCTTAGAGCGACTTGAATATATTGCAGGGCGTTATGTGCCTTTTGCCAAACTGGATGTAAGAAATACGCCTGCGCTGAACAAAGTCTTTGAACAATATTCGATTACTGCGGTGGTGCATTGTGCAGGGTTTAAATCTTTAGAAGAATCGGTGCTTAAACCACTGGAATATTATAACGATAACGTCAGTTGTATTATGAGTTTATTGCGTTCTATGCAACGTACAGGCGTGCGTCGTTTGGTGCATCTTTCAAGTATAGCGGTCTATGGCAAGTCAGGATTGAATCTGGAAGAAAGCCAGAGTTTTAATTACACCTATGCCAATCCGTATGTGAAATCTCAGCAGATGGTTGAAGAAATCATCCGCGATACTTTTAGAACCGATAATGAATGGAATATTGCTATTTTGCGCTTGAGTAATATAGCAGGTGCATTTGAACACGGCATTTTAGGTGAAGTCGTTGCTCCGTTACCTAAAAATATTATTCCTTTGGCGATGCAAGTCGCAGTACAGCAGCGTGAAGCGATTGAATTACGTCAGCAAGCTAATACTGCAGATCAAACTGTAGAACGTAGCTTTGTGCACGTACTCGATGCCTGTGATGCTGTGATTGCAAGCCTGCATTGGTTATTTGAGCAAACGCATAGCTGTGAAGCTTTTAATATTGCGGGAGAAGTGGTTTCAATTCAACAATTACTTGCACGTATTAGTGAAGTCACTGACACTGAAATTGCTACAGTTCCTGCAATTCATTATGAATATCCTGAGTTGGATCAGTTGGGTGCAGTCGTAGATAAGGCACAACAATATTTACACTGGCAGCCAAAACGTAGTCTGGAAAAAATGCTAGAGGATGAATGGCGTTTTTATCAAAATACGCTTAAGCATTAAAAGTAAGCGCTATAAAATTCGTTGAGATGCGATTCACGAAGCCTCATAGCTGAAACAGATACAATGCAACGGAATTATTGATAATAATTATCATTTACTAAGCTGTCTGTTTTTTATAAGATCGAGATAAGAGCACATGACATCATTGAAATCACGAAGGAATGAGGCTGAACATGCAAACACGTATTGAACATGACACCATGGGTGAGGTTGAAGTTCCGAATGACGCGCTTTGGGGCGCACAAACTCAGCGCAGCTTACAAAATTTTAAAATCGGCAATGAGCGTTTACCACGCGCCATGATTCGCGCTATGGGTTTGGTTAAAAAAGCTGCGGCAATAACCAATGCAAACTTAGGGCAAATCCCTCAAGAGTTGGCGCAGTACATTGTCGGTGCAGCAGATGAAGTCATTGCAGGGCAGTGGGACAGTCAATTTCCTTTGGTGGTGTGGCAAACAGGTTCGGGTACGCAAAGTAACATGAACTGTAATGAAGTGATTGCCAATATCGCCAATCAAAAACTGGGGAATCCTTTAGGTGCACAAAAGCCTGTACATCCGAATGATCATGTCAACCGCGCCCAATCGACCAATGATTCTTTTCCAACTGCAATTCATGTGGCAGCGAGTTTGCAAATTAATGAACTGCTCATTCCTGCAGTAAAGAGTTTGCGCGATACGTTGCATGCCAAAAGTGAAGAATTTTCTGAAATTGTCAAAATTGGACGTACACATTTACAAGATGCGACACCATTAACTTTAGGGCAGGAATTTAGTGGCTATGTATCGCAGCTAGATCATGGTTTAAAACGTCTAGAACAGGCTTTAACAGGCTTGTATGAGTTGCCATTGGGCGGTACAGCAGTCGGTACAGGCTTAAATGCACATCCTGATTATGCGGTACAGGCAGCGGAGCAATTGGCACAGCTAACAGGCTTAGCATTTGTGACTGCACCAAATAAGTTTGAGGCTTTGGCGGGGCGTGATGCTGCGGTATTTGCTTCAGGTGCATTAAAAACTTTGGCGGTGAGTTTAAATAAAATTGCGAATGATATTCGCTGGTTAGCCAGTGGCCCGCGTTGTGGTTTTGGTGAGCTGCGTATTCCAGAAAATGAACCTGGTTCAAGTATTATGCCGGGCAAGGTTAATCCAACACAAAGCGAAGCAATGACCATGGTAGTTGCACAGGTATTGGGCAATGACACCACAATTAACGTGGCTGGTGCATCGGGCAATTTTGAGCTGAATGTATTTATGCCAGTAATTGCATATAACTTATTGCAATCTATTCAACTCTTGGGTGATGCATGTAATAGCTTTAATGAGCATTGCGCCGTTGGCATTCAAGCAAACCGTGAAAAAATAGATCACTTTTTGCATGATTCACTCATGTTAGTGACCGCTTTGAATCCTGTAATTGGTTATGAGAATGCAGCGGAGGTGGCAAAAACAGCTTATAAGGAAAATAAAACCTTAAAGCAAGTTGCAGTAGAGCTGAATTTGGTCACAGCAGAGCAGTTTGATGAAGTGGTACGTCCTGAACAAATGATTGCACCGAATACCAAGTAATCAGTTTTAAACAAATTCAAGGTCTGTGTTTGTCTGCACATGATGCGAGGTAGACACAGACTTTGTTTATGAAAATCAGGGAAAATTTTGGGCATCCTTCCTTATTAAAATTATGTTGTGTATAATTACACAATGAACAGCAAAGACATTATTAAGCGTCTTGAGCAGGAAGGCTGGTACAAAGTGGGTGGTAAAGGCGACCATGAAAAGTATAAGCATCCTGAAAAGCCTGGGCATGTTGTGGTACCACATCCACGTAAAGATATGCCAATAGGAACTCTACGCAATATATATAAACAGGCTGGTTGGGAGTGGAGGTAAAAATGTTATATCCAGTATATGTTCACAAAGATGAAGATAGCGCATACGGTTTAACCTTTCCTGACTTTGATGGATGCTTTAGCGCAGCAGATGAGTTGCAAGATATTCAGCGCATGGCACAGGAAGCGGTTGAAGTTCACTTTGATGGTGAAGATATTCCGTTACCAGAACCATCAAGCCCAGAGCAATGGTTAGGTGATGAGCGATTTGAGGGTGGTTTTTGGTTGTTAGTTGATATTGATACAACAAAAGTAAATACAAAGTCTATTCGTATTAATATCAGCATGCCAGAAGCTTTAGTAAAACGTATTGATGCTGTTGCAAAAAAACAACATTTAAGCCGTTCGGCATTCTTAGCTAAAAGTGCGGAAATGGCGTTGCATTAATCAAATAGGGGCTTAGGAAGTTAAAGAGGGTTGTTACGGAGTATTTTAAGCAAATCGAGGTATAAATTACCATGGCGATGATTGAAGCGATATTCCGTTTCTTTAAGATGCAAATAAAACATCTTCTTGTCAATTCCATTAAATTTACTGAGCCGCTTTTTCGCATAGCCCCAAAAGGATTCTATACCGTTAATATGACGTTCACCACAAGCAAATTCATTGTCACCGTGATTTACTCTTAAGTGCTTATCAAAGCCAATATCAACTAAACCATCATACCCCCTCCATCCATCTGTATTGATGACAGAATCTAGTTCTATATGCCCACGGATAATCCCTTGCAGTGTAGCTTTTGAGCAATCTGGTACAATTTCCGTGTACACATTTCCATCCCGTTTGAGCAACCCAAATACAATGGTTTTTCCTGATGCCCCACGACCTCGCTTACCACGAACACGACGAGCACCAAAGTAAGATTCATCCAGTTCAACAATACCATTGAAGGGAGATATTTCTTCACATTGGACAGCAATCTTTTTGCGCAATTTGATATAAATTGTATTGATGGAGCGAACAGAAATATTGGTAAGTTTAGCAGTATCAGATGCAGTAAAATCCATGGCAAAAAAGCGAATAATTTGCCTGAATTTTGCTTCTGCGATTCTTGAATGGGAATAGTATCTATTTTTTGCTTTCATATAAGGAAGTTACCATACTTTTTAATATGCTTAACTTCCTAAGCCCCTCAAATAAAAATATACTAAACCCAGCCTAAATGCTGGGTTTTTTTATTGCACTTAATTGATGAATGCAGTGGGGTAATTCATCCTAATACGATTTTAAATTTATGTGTTGGTGTAAAGACATAATTTGCATAACGGCAGAATAGGCTACAAGGTGCTGTCTAAATGTAATAAAAACTCGTCATTTAGTCACACCAACCGCTTTTGGGTGCTTTCTTTTATGCCCATTCCTTATTCAACTTCCATTGAATAAGCTGCCATAATTGCTAGAATACGCAATACTTCAAAATACTGTTTTGCTAAAGTTTTGCATTTATTTTGCAAAATTTAATTTTTTTATAAGCAACTCAATATCTTAACTACGGAAATTTTCAATGCTCTCAATTTATTTAACAGATGTTCAGCAACACGTGCAATTTAAAGATTACCCGGGTGAGCAGCCTGTTAAATTTATCTTGAATTTTAAAAAGATTTTTCCAAGTGTAATGGAGCTTTTACTACCTGTATTGCCTGAAAATGAAAATCTGGAAGAAATGACGTGGGAATCAACCACTGCAGATTTAGAGTTATTTAAATTGCTGCTCAGTGGGTGGGGCGTGATTGAATTACGTTTAAATGCGCTCAGTCAGTTCAAGGGCAAGACATTTGCAGATCAGTTAGTGAAACAAGCCCAACAAAAACGTAAAGATTTCGCCAAAGCACAACAACAATTACAAACTGTGGAGCTAGATTACTTATTTATGCATGAAACACATGCCTTAATTGATGCTGAATTGGTAGAAGTAGGTGAAAAGTTCTATTTGCCAATTTTGCGTGATTTATGGAAAGGCAAAGTATCTACAAAAGTATTGGAAGCGAAGTTTTAAGAACAAACCCATATTAAAAAGCTGTCTCGGCGGCTTTTATTTTTTATAGAATCATACAAGACGATTAGCAACCACTTGCAAATTCAAGATTAATTCAAAATAGCCTAAGCAAAGATTTTAGAAATTTCCTCTCTTAAGAAATAATGCCTTGAATTTTCCTGTAAATCTTTATGCCAATACATCCCCATATTAATTACAGGCAAGTCTACAGGCACATCAAAAATATTCAATTTTTGGCTCATATTCAAATGCTTTAAAATCATTTTAGGAATAGTTAGTATGGCTTGAGGATGCTGCTGTAAAATCTGTAACGCCGTAGAATAGTGCTGACAACGTAAAAAAACCTGCCGTGATAATTGCTTTTGATGCAAATAAATATCTTCTAGCAACATACCAGTACGCCGTGATGAAACCCCAATATGTGCAGAAGATAAATAAAGTGCAGTATTCATTTCTTGTTGTGAACTACAGACCACAAATTGGTCTTGAACTAAAGATTGAAACTGAATTTTTTCGCCAAAGTTTTGTTCTAAATCAATTACGAAATCAATTTGTTGTGCCGCTAAATCTGCCAAAACCGTTTTGCGGTCTAATTTGTGGCTCAGAAATTGAATATCCAAGTTTAACTTTTGAAAATGCGCCACCAATTTAGGAAAAATAATCGGTTCAATTTCATCATGGATAGCAATTTTGAGCGATTGCAACATATTCGGCTCAAATTGCTGTTTCTGTATTGCAATACTTTGAATCGCCAACAAGGCATTTTTAATAGTCGGATAAATTTGCTCGGCAAAAGGCGTAGGCAGCATTTTATTGCCACTTCGCACCAGTAAATCATCTTGTAAATGTTGTCTTAAACGCTGCAAAGCATGACTGGCGGCAGATTGGCTAATACACAAAATTTGTGCAGCTTTGGAAATACTGCGCTGCTCATAAATTGCAACAAACATCGGGTATAAATTGATGTCTAAACGATGAAAAACGGTAAGATCAACTTTTGCATTGTTATGAACATGATTCATAGTGTTTTATTGAATTAAATCATTTTGTTCATATTAGTTTTCAAGTTAAGGTGTTGTAAAGCAATGAATACAATATTTTAAGGGATTTGAACCATGTTTGAGCTATCTGCACGCGCCAAAGACTATATAGAACGTACCAAAGCCTTTATTGCCAAAGAAATTGAGCCGATTGAAGCTGAATTCTGGGCAGAAGTTCACGAATTAAATCAGGGTGGTGACTGGACTAAATGGCAATGGCCAGCACAATTAGAACAATTAAAAGCCAAAGCCAAAGCTGCAGGTTTATGGAATATGTTTTTACCTTGTCCAGAATTAGGACAAGGTTTGTCGGTACAAGAATATGCACACATTGCAGAGTTGAGTGGACGCAGTTTGATTGCGCCAACCGTATTTAACTGTAATGCACCCGACAGCGGCAACATGGAAGTTTTATGGCGCTATGGTTCTGAAGTACAAAAGGCAGAATGGCTGACACCGCTGCTTGAAGGTAAAATTCGTTCTGTGTTTTGTATGACTGAACCTGCAGTGGCTTCAAGTGATGCGACCAATATGCAGGCAACAGCAATCGTAGACGGCGATGAAATTGTCTTGAATGGTCGTAAATGGTGGTCTTCAGGTTTGGGCGATCCAAATGCCAAAATTATTATTTTTATGGCGCATACACCCGATGAAACCAAAGACCGTCATCATCAACACTCTATGGTTTTAGTCCCTGTGGATACTGCGGGCGTTAAAATTCAACGCATGTTACCTGTATTTGGTGATTACGACGCGCCACACGGTCATGGCGAAGTCAGTTTTGATAACGTGCGTGTGCCTGTTGCCAACTTTATTGGCGGTGCAGGACAAGGTTTTGAAATTGCACAAGGTCGTTTAGGTCCGGGGCGTATTCACCATTGTATGCGTTGTATTGGTGCAGCCGAAAAATCTTTGGAGTTGATGATTGACCGTGGCATGAGTCGTACCGCATTTGGCAAGGAAATTCTGAAACTCGGTGGCAATTTGGAGCGTGTAGCGGAAGCACGTGTGGCGATTGACCAAGCACGTTTATTAACTCTCTATGCAGCCTATAAAATGGATACTTTAGGCAATATGGCAGCACTTACCGAAATTTCTGCCATTAAAGTGGTTGCACCAAGTGTCTTGGAAAAAGTAGTTGATATGGCGATGCAGATTCATGGTGGTGCAGGCGTATCTAGAGATACACCGTTGACAGGTTTCTTTGCCCAAGCGCGTAGTTTACGTCTTGCCGATGGACCAGACGAAGTACACAAAGGCATGATTGCCAAACTTGAGTTGGCTAAACGTGGTTATCGTAGCAGCCGCAAAAAATAAGTCAGTTGCGAATTTTTTATTGTGTCGCTTGGTAGTGTATTCGGCAATATTTCTGATATTGCCGATACATCTCAAGAGAACACAGAAAATCTATGTTAGATTAAAAAAATTGGAAAATTAGGGAAAAATAATGTCAGTTATTGATGTAGGCGGCACAGTACGCGAAGGCGAAGAACTCGATATTCAGGCAGTGACAGCATGGTTAAAACAACAAAATGTCGATGTCGTAGAACCTGTAGAAGTCACACAATATTCAGGCGGTGCATCGAACTGGACATATCGCCTTAAGTACAGCAATGCTGATTTAATTTTGCGTCGTCCGCCCAAAGGTACTAAAGCTAAATCTGCACATGACATGGCGCGTGAATATCATGTGCAAAAGAATTTAGCCCCGTTTTATCCTGTGTTACCTGAAATGGTAGCGTTGTGTCAGGATGAAGCTGTAATTGGCTGCGATTTTTACGTGATGCAACGTATTGAAGGCATTATCCCACGTGCAAAATTGCCACCAGAGCTTGATTTTAGCGAAACTCAAGTACATGAACTTTGTGTAAATGTCATTGATAAACTGATTGAGCTGCATCAAGTACCTTATGCAGGAACTGAGCTAGAAAAATTAGGGAAAGGTGATGGTTATTGCCGACGTCAGGTAGAAGGTTGGGATGCACGCTATGCCAAAGCACATACCATCAACGTGCCATCTTTTAAATATGTGCGTAAATGGTTGTTAGACCATATTCCTGCAGATTCAAAAACCTGCATTATTCATAACGACTGGCGTTTTGATAATGTGATTTTAGACCCGAAACATCCGACTCAAGTGATTGGCGTTTTGGACTGGGAAATGGCAACACTGGGCGATCCACTCATGGATTTAGGCTCGGCTTTGGCATATTGGGTTGAAGATACCGATAATCAAATTTTTAAAGCCACCCGTCGTCAACCAACGCACTTAAAAGGCATGTTCACACGTCAGCAAGTGGTGGACTATTATTTGCAAAAAACAGGCTTGAGCACCGATAACTGGACATTCTATGAAGTGTTTGGAATTTTCCGTTTAGCGGTGATCGCCCAGCAAATTTATTATCGTTATTTCCACAAGCAAACCAATAATCCTGCATTTAAGGATTTCTGGATTGTCATTCATGCTTTGCATATTCGTGCCTTAAAGTTAATTGGTTTACAAAAACTGGAAGCAAATGAACTAGCACAAAAATATATCGCCAAATTTAAGGAATTGATGCCGAAATGACCACCATTTATTTAATTCGTCATGGGCAAGCATCTTTTGGGGCAGAAAGTTATGATCAACTTTCGCCTAATGGTGAGTTACAAGCCAAATTGCTCGGACGTTATTTTGATCGCATTTTAAAAGAAGCACCCTATGTGGTGGCTGGTTCAATGCAGCGCCATCAGCAAACTGCACAACTGGCTTTGGCAGAATGTTTTCCTGAGGTCGAAATTCATACCGACAGTGCATGGAACGAGTTTAATCATCAACAGGTTTTCGCGCAGTATGAACCGCGTTTTAATCAACCTGAATTGATGAAAGAAGATGTCGCCAAAGAGGTCAATCCTCGTGCATATTTGGCAAAAATTTTTGAAGGTGCGATAGAACGCTGGACGGGCGGTGAATATCACCATGAATATGAAGAATCTTGGCCGCATTTTAAACAGCGTGTCGAAGATGCATTGCAGCATTTATGTGATGACTTAGCCCAAAAACAACCACGATATGCTGTGGTATTTACTTCTGGTGGTGTGATTTCTGTGGCTGCAGGTAAAATTTTAGGCTTAACGCCCAATAAAACCTTTGCATTGAACTGGGCAATTACTAACTCAAGTATCACCACTTTACGTTTGGTCGGCAGTGAACCACAACTGTTAAGCTTGAATGAACATCATTTTATTAAAGCTGAAAACTCAAATTTATTGACTTGGATTTAAGGATCAAACCATGACAAAAACAATTCTAATTACAGGTGCAAGTTCAGGTATTGGTGCGGGTATGGCACGTGAATTTGCTCAAATGGGTTATAACCTTGCAATTTGCGCCCGACGTTTAGAGCGTTTGGAAACGCTGAAACAAGAACTGGAAAGCCAGTTTGGTATTCGTGTTATTGCAAAAACGCTGGATGTCACCAATTATGATCAGGTGTTTCAGGTGTTTCGTGAATTTAAACAAGATTTTGGACAAATTGACCGCATTATTGTCAATGCAGGCGTGGGCGAAGGACGTCGCATTGGTAAAGGTAATTTTGCCATCAACAAAGCCACAGTAGAAACCAACTTTATTTCAGCTTTGGCGCAGTGTGAAGCCGCGGTTGAAATTTTCCGTGAGCAAAACTCAGGGCATTTGGTGATGATTTCATCTATGAGTGCCATTCGTGGTATGCCAAAACATCTTACTGCTTACGGTGCAAGTAAAGCTGCAGTAGCACATTTAGCAGAAGGAATTCGTGCAGAATTAATTGATACACCTATTCAAGTTACGACTATTTTCCCTGGTTATATTCGTACCGAAATCAACGAAGGTGCAAAAAAACTGCCTTTTGAAGTTGATGAAAAAACAGGTTCACGCTTACTTGCTGCAGAAATTGAAAAAGCGCCAATTAAAGCCTATGTACCTAAATGGCCATGGTTGCCATTGGGCTTAGCTATGAAAGTTTTACCATTAAAATTGGTCAATAAACTCGGCTAAATAGCAGCGATATCATAGTATTTGAATAGCATCCTGAAATTTAAAGCTGATGATGAATGCAATCACTTTAAATGACACGATGCTATTTTTATATTTGAGTCTCTACTTTTGTTTGGGTTTAAAATTTGTATTTTCGGTTTTCGTATTTAAGAGTGAAATGTGATGTGGCTTAGAACAGCAACCCTTGCCTTAATTCCCGCTTTGGTGATTCAGGGAAGTCGTGTTAAAAAGAACACGATCCGATTGCCTGAAGCCGAAGGCGCACGAGAAGGTATTACAGGGCAAGGGCAAACGCTGTCATTATTGATTTTAGGCGATTCTGCCGCTGCAGGCGTTGGGGTAGCACATCAAAATGATGCGCTTTTAGGTGCGGTGATTTCTGCTTTGCAGCATCAGTACCAAGTACATTGGCGTTTAGAGGCGCAGTCTGGAGATACTACCTCACAAGTCATTCAAAAAACGAAAAAACTGGTAAATCAAAAATATGATGTTGTGGTTACTTCTGTTGGTGTCAACGATGTAACACGCTTAATGTCGGCACAGACTTGGATTAAACAACAGCAACATTTTTATCAACTTATTCAAGCGAAATTCCAACCTGAATTAATCATTGCTACGGGGGTTCCACCAATGCATTTATTTCCCGCATTGCCCAATCCATTATCTTGGCTATTTGGACAATACGCAAAACAAATGAACTTACAATTAGAAAAAATGATTGCACAACAAGAAGATATGCAGTGGATTGAATATGATATTCGAAAATATCAATCCATGAATTTAGAAATGGCAAAAGATGGTTTTCATCCAAGTAAAGAAATTTACCAAATTTGGGGCAAAGAAGTCGCGGAGATGATTTTAGAACGGTTTTAGGTAGAATTCTTATGATGTAAAACTCGGTAATGCGTATAAGAAAGCCCGCTAATAGTGGGCTTTTGCTTAACTTTACTTTGTTTATTAATAGCTTGGAGCGGATATCCAAGTTTTATTAGATATTACTTCAGAGCAAGGAGATGAGTTTGCTACAGGCGATTGACTTAACTTAATTAAAGTCGCTGCTTGTAACTCCATTTCTTTTGCTTTTTCCAAAGACAGGCTCGAATAAGCCAAAGCTACAGAGGCACAATTTGCCCACGTGTGAACATTGTTACTGTCTGATTCCGCAAGTTTAAAATATTTATCAGCAAGAGCTTTCATCTGATTACCTTTATCCTCACTTGAGGCTTTGGCTGATGCAGATTGTAATGTGAGAACCGTTGTTGAGTTTGGAACACCTGGCTTGTATGCCTCTATAGTTTTGTCATCCACAACACGCATACCATAAGTAATGTTGTTGGTTGGATTTGTGAAAATATAATTTCCACTCGTATCTTTTAGATAAGTGGATGTTTTATTAGGCTCAACAATTGTGAGACTATTTTCTGCGAATTTAACATTGATAGAGTAGTAGCCATTTTGAATAGCGTACACCCCATCTGTAGCCGCAAATGTACACATGGATATAACTGAAAGCGCTATTATCCCCAGAATATTTTTTTTCATTTTTAAGTCCCTTTATAGCAACACTTTTACTAAATTAATCGAAGCGTCATCCAAAAGACATCCTAATATTGGGAGTATCCCTATTTAAATAGTCATGCTATATATGAAATTTTAAGCAGCATTTCAGAGTTAATTTTTTAAGGGGAATTAAAGATGAAGACTTTAAAATTATTTGCAGCTATAACTATGTGTTTTTCAATTTTTGGATCCACGCAAGTAATAGCTGATGACTCTCCTAATACAGCACTTGCGGTTTGTTGGGAGACCAATTCAGGTAAATATCAATGTGATGGACCAACACAAAGACTATCAACCTCCTATACGACATTATCAGAAGCCTTGAGCTTATCTGGTTGTTCTACTGGAAGAGCGGTACAAACCAATTATCTGACACATGCAAGAACTGGCCGTCAGTATGCAACAGTTTACACCTGCAACTACACACTGAAACCAGGTAACACTGCCTCATATACTACCAACAGAGATGTGCGTGGTTGGTGGGATGGTATTATTTATTAATTTCTTTCTATTAAAAAAGCCCGCTGATTGCGGGCTTCTTTTTAACATTTTACAAGTTTTGTGCTAGCTAATGGCAATATGTACAATCCATTGCGCTCTTTGAAAAGCGTTACATTCATCAATACTGGTTTTTGTTGCTGATCACCATCTTCATCGTAATATGGCGCATACCATCCTGCAGTTGGTAGAGCTTTGTTGTGCATCCAGTCATCTTCTATAAAAATAGGTTTAAATGTAAAGCTTGATTCCGCATAACTCCCCTCAATAAGCTTTGGAGTAACATTTACAAGGAGCATAAAGCCCCCGTTAGGCTCTTTAGTTTTGCATGTGCGGACGCTATCACCCCAGAGTCCAATATACTCATTTGGAATTGAATTAATTTCTTTTGCCGATGCCCAAGTAGAAAAGAAAAATAAAGCCAAGATAATGAATTTCATAATGTCTATTTATGTGATTAATGATCGCGTGAGAGTATACACCTTGTGGCTTGAATTATTGGAAATCTATAGTAATTCTAGAAGGAATGAATCGTACCAGGTTTGTCGGAGAGTCAATATTCTGAGAGACTATCCCGATGATAAGACCAAGTATCTCTTGGATCATGGCTACAAACCTGCAGATATTGATCGAATGAACCGCATGAAACATAACTCAAATCTACCCAAATAGATAAAGAATTACTTGGGGAAAATGATGTTTAAATTATTGTTGTCTATATTTGGACTAAACGGTGCTGTAGAAATAGGTTGTGAGATAGGTGAGGAGCAGATCGTAGCAAAACAAAATAAAGAATAAAAAATGCCCCCGCTAATGCGGGCTGTTCTTTATAAACTTACTCTTATTATTAGTTTGACCAAATGAGTTTTTTATAAGTACCTTTTACAAAGAGTTAAAAACTCTTCCAACTTTTCAGGGTCAGATTCTTCCGTATTTGCGAATACACGCTCTTTCAAATAGCTCTCAATCAAATGGCGCATAAGCCCATTTACTGCGCCGTCAACCGCTGCAACCTGTTGTAAAATTTCAGTACAAGTAGCATCACTATCCGCTAGGCGACTTTGAATCGCATTAATTTGCCCCTCAATTCTTCTCACTCTGGTTAAAGTGCTTTTAGATCTCATTTCAATTTATAAACTTAAGTCTTATCAAACCAACTTTTAAGATATATAAAAATATCTAAAAGAAATATTGAAATTTGTTCAATTTGTGTTGAGAAGTTTTAAATACACATAAAATACAAAGCTTTACACCAACCCATAAAGGTTAACTAAACCCACTTAAATTTACTAAACGGTTAATTTTTAATTTTTTTTACAAAAAAGTTGAGTTCTTTTTACTACTTAAAAATGAATAGGGACTGCGTTAGTTGACAAATCTCAGATTTAGCAATAAAAGTTGGTTGACAAATCATAGATTTAGCCATAAAAGATGTATTTATTAAATTTAGTAAGTTTACTTTATAAAACTAAAGATATTGAACATACTATGAGCAGTAGCATTTTAAGATGATCTGAAATGTCAAAAGTGGATAAAAAAGGGAAGCCAACCCAGCAAAGTTTAGATCTTTTAGATCCAGCTGTTCAGCAAGAACAAGCTGGCGATCTTGATTTTGTTTTGAAAATCCATGATGGACATTTACATGATTTAGAAATTTCCAGTGTAGTTAACTTACTATCAGCCTTAGGTCAAATTGTTGGTGTTAAACAATCGAGCTTTAATACAATTAAAGAAGGTTCAACGACCATCGCCATAACAGTTCCTGAAGACCTTAAATCTGTCGCAATTTTAAATGTAACTAAAGACACCACAGCAAAACGCAAACAGATTTCCCGTATCCAAAAAGAGTTGGGTAAGTATGGTTTTAGTCATGCTGAAATTTCTTATGGCACATTAAGAGAAGATGAGGTTTATAAACCTAAAGAAATTTTATATGTCGTTCCTGAAGTCGAAACTGAAGATGTTTTCACCCAAGAAGAATCTTTAGATGGCCGTCTAACCCGTCTGCAAAAAGGAAAAGATAAGTCAGACCACATTACGATTATTTTGAATAATGGTGAAGAGGTACCAGCGCAGTGTTCTAAAAAGTTATTAGAAGAACTACATCCATTTTTTAATACTGATCAAAGCTTAAGATTTGAAGGAAAAGCCACATACTTAACGAAATCAAATTCTTATCAATTAATATTGAAAAAATATGTTATTCACAAATTTCATGTTATTGAAGACATGACATTAGATGAATGGATTGATGACTTTAGATCAAAAGGTGCATCAAATTGGTCGAAACATAACGATCCAATTGGTGAATGGCTGAAGGAGCGTCAAGATTGATTATCTTAGATACGAATGCCTTAATTACTTTATTAATGACAAATAAGAATGAGGCTGAATTTAAAAATCTAAATACATTCCTTAAGCAAAATGAAAAATTATCTATTGCATTGCCCATGCCTGTAATTTCTGAGTTTATCGCTGGCGATGACAATGAAGCCCGTTCTTTAAGCTTATTAAAGCCTAATTCAAAATTTAAAAATTTAGACTTTGATGCAAAGGCAGCTTTAATCGCTGCGAAAATTTATCGTGATTATCGCCAGCTACCACAGAACCAAAAGTCTCAAGAACCACGGCAAAAAGTTAAAGTTGATATACAGATTATTGGAATTGCATTAGCTAATAATGCAACTATTCTTGTATCGCATGATAATGGGGTTAGGAATATAGTGAATGAGCTGGATCTAAATTTGAGTGTTTTTGATTATATGAATAATCATTACTTTGAGCAAATGGCGAGTTTGATTGTAGCTGAAAGTCAAAAAGTTCAATAAAGTTAAAATTTTATAAATAATCTCAGGTTAATTTTTTATGTTTGAAAAGCTTTCTATTAAGAATTTTAAAAGTATTTCTGACTGGCAGGAATTAAAATTAGCGCCAATAACTTTGATTTATGGCCCAAATTCATCTGGAAAGTCTACTATAATCCAATCATTGCTATTGTTGCAACAGACAATGTTAAAACCAAATAAGAATGGTGGCTTGGTTACAAATGGGTTAAATTTAAAATTAGGAAACTTCCCTGTCATTGTTAATAAACATGATTTAAATAAAGATATTGAATTTAATGTGGAGTATTATTATATAGATAATGAGAAAGAATATAATAAATATCATAAAAGATTTGAATTTGTTTATGGATATATCGGTGATTCAGGTGAGCAAGGTTTTTCATTCTTAAAAAATTACAAGTACTTTTCTGAAATGAATTTTAAAAAGAAAAAAATAAATGTAATTAATGAGTTTGTAAATAATTTAGTTTTGAACAATCCATTAAAAATGACTAAAGAAGAATTAAATGAAAGCTCTTTATCGTTTAAATATAGTGATAATAATAATTACTTTTTTGAAGATATTCATAAATTAAAAATAGATAAAGCCATCATTAAAAAAATGATTACGCTTCCAGTATACAAAAGCACATTAAACTACTCTGTTCCATCTTCAACAGAACTGTCTTTTGATTTGCCTCCAATGAGTACTTATAAGATACATCCAGAGCAGTTTTCTATTACACAATTAGTTAATAATGTTGTAACTAAAAATGCGTCGAATTTAAAAGATAAACTGAGTACTATTTCTTATATTGGACCATTACGAAAAAGAATAAAGAAAATTTATATGCTTGAAAATGATAGTGAAATAAGTGTTGGGATTGATGGAAATAATATAGGTTTTTTTCTTTCGTCTCAGGGTGAATTATTATTAGATAAAATAAATGATTATTTTTTTAAATATAAAATCCCATATAAAATACTTATTAAAGAATTAGGAGATGATTTAACAGGCCCTGTAATTTCTATACTACTAGAGGATTTAAGAACAAACACTGTAGTTGGTCCTTCTGATGTGGGGGTTGGGATTAGTCAAATCTTACCAGTCATTGTCGAGGGGATAATTAGAAAAAATTCAACTATTTGTGTAGAACAGCCTGAAATTCATTTACATCCAAAATTACAGGCAGACTTGGCTGAGTTTTTTGTTGATACATGTAAAAATAATCAATGGATTATTGAAACGCATAGTGAAGCCTTAATGCTGCGTCTTCAAAAATTATTACGTATGAAAGATAACAGAATTAAACCTGAAGATATCTCAATTGTTTATGTACATCCAACTTCAAATGGTTCAAAGCTTCATCACATTAGACTTGATGAAGATGGCAGTTTTAGGGATGAATGGCCAGCAGGATTTTTTGATGAACGAATTGATGAAATTTTTGGGTGAGATAAAGTTGCATGTTAGTTCATTTTTCGTTTGATGGAGCTTGTTTTTCATCCAAATTGTTGTGTGATAAATATAATCCAAGTATTCACGAGCAGTTAAATCAATATTGGAAAAAATATGGAGTATTTGTATTTCCAGAAAATTTAGATTTTAAAGAATACTTAAAGACAATAGATCAAAATCACCGGAAAATTTGGACAGCAGTATTAACATCCCCAAATTTTTTTAAAGTAAAGAAACTTACAGAAAATTGGAAGAATCTTAATGAGCTTGCTAATCATGAACCTATGTATAATGGAATAGAGGAATATAGTAAATTTTTTAAAGTACTATTTTCTGATGAAGATCATTTTTATATGTTAACTGAGTTAGGAACTATTTCTAAGCTTCAAGGCAGTTTTGAAATTATAACACCTGGTCAGATTTTGGTTTCACCTTCTTTTAATGAAGTTAAGAATAATTTTGAAAAAAAGACAGTAGTTGGTGATGAGTTAGAAACAATCTGGAAAAATAAATTTAGTGATTTGTGTAAATATTGCACAGATATTACTATAATTGACAGATATTTATTTAAAAGTATTGTCGAAGATAAAATTAAAAATTCATCATCAAGCTTCGAGTATCTCCTAAAAAAGATTTCTAAATATGATGGAAAATATAGAATTATAATCGTATCTTCTATTAATGAGATTAATGAAGATAATATTTTGCTAGATAAAGTCAAAGCTCTAGGAGCCAAAGATGGTGAAGAAGCTTTATTGAATTATATAAATAAATTCTTAACAAGTCCTTTAAAAAAGAATATATCAAGTTTTAAAATTATTGATGTTGAGAATAAGTTTTTTCGAGTAAGTGGACATGATAGATATTTTAGATTTGATAACTCTTACTATAGAATAAGTAAAGGTTTAAACTTTATGCGAGTTGGTGAGCAAATAGAAGATAATAATTTTGATTATTTTACTGGAGAAAAAGTTGTTAAAGATTTAATTTTATCTATTGGTGATTATCATAATTCAGAAAAAATTATCGTTTAATAAGAATTTAAAATAGCCATAACAAGATATTATTTGTTATGGCTATTTATATAACTCATATTCAAAAATTAGCTTTTATCACTTTTTTTAAGTACTGGCATAATGATCTTCTACAACCAACCAACCAAGACTTCTTTTACCGTTATCTACAACATCAATATGATTGTCACCCTTAAAAACTAAAACATCTTTATTGAAAAACTTTAATGAATTCCAAAAAGAAGAGCCACTTAATACTTCAAGAGAAAGGTGAATATCATTTTGTAGGGCAGAGAGTTCTTGTGTGTAGTCTAAATCAAGCGTATTGAGCAACTTTCCATAAACCACACGTTTTTTTCCATTTTTTAAATGAATGATTTTTACATCAGAACTGGCAGGAGCAGAACTCTCATTTCTCAAAAAGCTTTCTTCAAGTCGAGCCACAATATCCGCATTCATTGAGCGATTTAGTTCTTTAGCCGATACTGCAATTTTGTCTTTTAATTCTGGCGGTAAGCGTAAATTATAAGCAACACCTAAATGTTTACCCATGACTTTGTCCTTAAAATTCCTATTGACATAGTACCAAGTGGACATATATATTTTCAATATGTCCACTGGACATATTTTGCAAATAAAAAAACCCCTTGCGACTCTCACATCAAACAAGGGGTTCTATCCAATCTCTTCGCGGAGAAAAGACATGAATAGTCTAGCACAAATCATCGATACACAAGTTTCCATCATCAATTTTAAATCTATTCCAGTTGTCACAACTGCGATGTTAGCTGACTTCTATGGAACAGATGTAAACAACATCCAACAGAACCATTCACGCAATAACGAGCGGTTTATAGATGGTAAGCACTTTTTTAAGCTTGAGGGTGCTGAACTAAAAGCATTCAAGCAACTGACTGACTCAAAGACAGTCAGTCGAAATACAAGAAACCTGATCCTTTGGACAGAACGTGGCGCAGCCCGACATGCCAAAATGCTTGATACCGACCAAGCATGGGACGTATTTGAGCAACTGGAAGATTGCTATTTCCATCGTCAGGAAATTTTAGCCAAAACCCACAAATCAGAGCGTGAACCACTAACCAATGCTGTGAATATGCTCGTGGCTAAAACCAAGCACTTAAATTACTCAGAAGCCTATAAACTTGTGCATCAACGCTTCAATGTAGAGCATATCGAAGATATTCCGTATGAAGCTATACCAGTGGCAGTGGAATACGTGCATCACTTAATAGCGTTATTTTCTCAAGCAGAGAAAAGCCATACTGCTGTTTCAGATCGCTCACGTTCAATGGCACTGCATGCGCTATGGCTCAGTCACTGGTGGACAGAGTTTGGAGACGTGATCCGTAAGATCAGCCCGACAATGGGACATGGCATCCATGACCATTTTAAATTTGCTGCAGAAGATGCACGGCAAATTGTAGGCAGGGAAGTCTACATGCCAATTTATGAGTTGGCGCAAAGACATGATTGGCATAAGGGCGGGATAGGCTACAAAGCACTGTCAGAATGCCGCAGTTTAACTCCTGTCATTTAGTTTTAGCCACCTTTGGGTTAATGCCAGTCAGTTAAGAGAGTGACTGGCATTAATCTTATGGTGCCTTTTTCATTCCAAAGAACAGCGTATTTAGACGATATTTTTAAGTCAGTAGTGACTTACTGTTCGCTATTTTTTTATGAAAAATCACCCATTTTAGTACCAAATTTTCATAATTTTATTTTGTCATAATGGTCAATGCGTTCTATATTTTCCATAATAGTTTTGCAAAAGTTTTGCAGGAATTTTGCAGGCATTAATTAAAAAAGCACTAAATGGAATGGATTGTATCGTTGAAAAAACTGTAATTATGCTAAAATTTAATAAACAATCTTTTGATATTTAGTCAAAATTATTTTTTCAAATCGCATTATAACTTATTGATTTTAAACAATGTCAAAAATAGAAACCCATCCACTCGAACCTTTTTTACCAGCCAATGCCAAGCTGTTAATGTTGGGGAGTTTTCCACCACCTAAAAGCCGTTGGAAAATGGATTTTTATTATCCGAATTATCAAAATGATATGTGGCGAATTTTGGGCTTATGCTTTTTTCAAGATAAAAACTACTTTTTAGATTTAGAAGCTAAAAATTTTCATCTTCATAAAATTATTGATTTTTTAAACACCACTGGCATTGCTATTTCAGATACGGCGCAGCAGGTGATTCGCTTAAAAGGCAATGCATCAGACAAATTTTTACAGATTGAAAAACCAATGGATATTGCAGCACTTTTAAGCAAGATACCTTTATGTCAAAGCATTATGACCACAGGCGATAAAGCGACTGATACACTCATGTTATCTATGCCTGAATCTGCCGAAAAACCTCAAATTGGGCAGGCGACACATTGCTATTTTGCCAAGCGTGAGCTGCATTTATATCGGATGCCTTCATCTTCACGAGCCTATCCTTTAGCTTTAGAGAAAAAGGCAGAAGCGTATTTTAACTTATTTAAAGAAATAGGCTTACTATAAGTAACTTTAAATAATTGTAGACAGTGATGGCAGAGAAAGAAAAATACGCTTCCATAATTAATGTCTATCTATTGTCATTACATCATCCATTCAATAGGGAATAATGAAACTGTTTTCATCATAAAACGCTGAAACTGTGTGGTTTCAGGATCATGATGATACGTTTGAATACTGCCATCTGCCTGATGATCTAACCAAATAATTTGACCGTTTTCGTCTAATTGCAGTTCATACGCAATTTGTGGCAAATAGCGGTCTAAAGATTGAGAAACATCGTTTTGCAATTGTTCAGACTCTAACACCAAGCCAACTTCGGTATTTAATTTTGCAGAACGAGGATCAAGGTTAAAAGAACCTACAAAGACCATGCCATCTATATCAAAGAATTTGGCATGTAAACTCGAGGCGTTTTTGCCTTTGGCAGGAATTACGTTACCCGTTGCAACTTCATACCAAGTACGCTTTTTTCGTTCAATATAAGGCTTAAATTCATATAAACGAATACCTGATTTAAGTAAATCTACGCGATACTGCTGATAAAATGCATGTACCAAAGGCACATCATTGGCTAAAAATGAATTGGTCAATACACGTATCTGTATTCCTTTTTCAGCCAGTTGAGTGAGTGTTTTAAGACCATCTTCTGTTGGGACAAAATAGGCAGAAACCAGTTCTAAATGTTGTTTGGGCTCACCCATTAACTTTAACATTTGTTTGTAAATCAGTTGCTCGCCTTGAGCTGTACCCCGAATTTTATTCGGAGAATCTGCCACAAAATGCGCACATACCCACTGTACAGGATGTTGTTCTAATTTGATGCTGACTTCTTCTTGCGCGTTAGCCACACGTTCACGAATTTTATCTTTATATTTGGCATTTAATTCATAGCGATTACGCAATTCTCTCAATTGCAACGCGTTGCCTGTGCCTAATAATTGCTTTACTGAATAGCTTAGTTCGTCATTCCAAAACTCTAAAAACACGGCATTGGCTTGGGGGACAGCACTGCCATAGAATAGAATATCCATATCAGTAAATTGAAAATTTTCACTGGCATCAAAATATTCACGGCTAATATTACGCCCACCTGTCACGGCAATCGCCCCATCGGCAATAATTAGTTTATTGTGCATACGGCGATTGATTTGTTTAAAACGAAACAAATAATCCATCACACGAAAATGCCGATATTTGTACGGATTGAAAATTTTTATTTCAAAATTAGGATGCTGAGCAAGCCGTTTTAAGGTTGGATCAAGTTGCGTACCATTTTGATCATCAATTAATAAACGAACTTTTACACCACGATCTGCTGCTTTGAGCAGTTCAGCCAACATCAACTGACCAATTAAATCATCTTCCCAAATGTAAGCTGTCATTAAAAAGTAAACATGTATTCTTTTCCGAATTGGTTTGATACTCTCTCCACCCATTGCTCTATTTTATCAGCTGTCATGACTTGAAAATCTCGCCAATAATATTTCATCTGCTTCCATACCATCTCGATTCGATTTAACTCAGGGCTATAAGCTGGAATAAAATACAAATTCGTCGAAAAGTTACTTTTAAGTAGCTCTCTGTAATCAGCCATCTTTTTACTTCTATGAATCG
>NZ_VPEA01000018.1:0-28084 GCF_013417365.1 Acinetobacter sp. YH12252 | reverse complement strand
AAAGTTTTACGTACTTTAACTGAATCAACCTATGAAATTCAGCCTCAGCAAAGTCATTATGAATCTCTCGAAGTAGATGAGTTCTGGAATTTTGTTGGAAATAAAAAGAATAAACAATGGCTTATTTACGCCTATCATCGAGAAACAGGTGAAATTGTTGCTTATGTTTGGGGTAAACGAGATTTAGCTACAGTCTAACAATTGAAGACAAAGCTTAAACAATTAGATATTCACTACACCCGAATTGCAAGTGATCATTGGGACAGTTTCATCACTGCTTTTAAAAATGGTAAGCAAAGTATTGGTAAATTTTTTACTGTAGGTATTGAAGGCAATAATTGCAAAATAAGGCATAGAATTAGGCGTAGCTTCAGAAGAAGCTGTAATTTTTCAAAAAAGCTTGAAAACCATTTTAAAGCTTTTGATTTAGCCTTCTTTTCTTTTACATCAATAATGGCTTCATTTAAAGGCAGCATACTTTTTGAAGCACCACCAAAATTTTATGTTAAGTAGAGACTAAAAATGCCCTTGATTAAGGGCTTACAAGGGCATTTTGTATAAGGTGTATTATGTTAATTTTAGAATTTCTTCATTAGATAATTTTTGATAAGCTAAATCCATTAGGACTAATTAAGTAAATATGAGCAATTGGGTCAATGTCACACAGGATAAGTCTACAGGTATAGAACTAATTCATGCCCACTTCAAAGGCTTTGCATACGATCCTCATCTACACTCAAGTTATCTTATAGGGGTAACAGAGTTAGGACATCAACAATTCAATTGTAGAAAAAAAATTATTGATAGCTATCAAGGTCAAACTTTCATGCTTGAACCTGAAGAAGTTCATGATGGTAATGCACCAGATCCTCTCGGCTTCACTTATAAAATGATGCATTTAGATCCAGCATGGTTAAAAAAAAGCTATGAAGGAATATTTAATGAGCCTATCGAACTTGCTATCGAATCAACCCTACGTTCTGATCCTCAACTTTCACATTTGATACTTTCAACCTACAATATATTGAATAACAATGAATCTCAATTGATGAAAGATACGTATTTAGATCTTTTATTAGAAAACTTAGGTAATACCCCCATTTTTAATTGAATTAATGGGTAGAAAATCTAAAGCCTTGTTATTGTTTAAAAATAGGTGGACAACCATTTACTGACATATGAGGTCGTTCATGATTATAAAAGTACTGCCAGTCAGTTGTATAGTCCTGCACCTCGCTCAGATCTCGAAATAAATATTGATTTAGACACTCATAACGTACTGTACGATTAAATCGCTCAACATATGCATTTTGCTGTGGATTGCCTGGTTGAGTAAATACATGCTCAATACCATGCTGATCACACCACTTTTCCATCAGCTCACTTATATACTCTGGGCCGTTGTCGGTTCTAATGCGTTTAGGTTTGCCTCGCCATTCAATGAGCTGATCAAGTCCTCTCAGTACACGTTCTGCTGGCAATGAAAAGTCAATCAATATATCCAATGACTCGCGATTATAGTCATCAATCACGTTGTGAACTCGATAACTACGTCCATCACTGAGTTGATCATGCATAAAGTCCATTGACCATGATTCATTCTTAGCTGTCGGTACTGCAAGGGTTTCTGGCTGTTCTCGTTTAATCCGCTTATTAGGCTTGATTCTTAAATTAAGCTCAAGCTCCTTATAAATGCGATAGACACGTTTGTGGTTCCATTTGTATTTTTTAACATTACGCAAATACAGGAAACAAAGCTTGAAGCCCCATGTTTTATGATCATTGGTTAATTGAATCAACCATTCGGCAATCTGTTGATTCTCTTCATCTAAACGAGCTTTATAGCGATAACACGTTTGACTGACTTTAAAAATTAAGCAGGCCATGCTGATTGAAATCTTAAATTGCTCAGTAGCTTGCTGAGCAAGTGACTTTCGCTGAACAGGCCTTAAAACTTTTTTAAAAGTGCATCTTGCAAGATGTCTGACTTTAGCCGCTCATCAGCATACATGCGTTTTAAACGGGCATTTTCAGCCTCAAGTTCTTTAAGCCGCGTCATCATTGAAAGATCCATGCCGCCATATTTGGACTTCCACTTGTAGAATGTAGCAGAGCTCATACCATGTTCGCGGCACAAGTTCGGTATGGGTGTTCCTGCTTCAGCTTGCTTCAAGATACTCATGATCAAGCTGTCTGAATACTTAGATGTTTTCATAGAAAATCTCCTTAAATCAAGGTTATTCGATTTTCTACTTTTAAACTCAATTATTTTTAGGGAGGATTACCGTTTGCTTGGTTATAAAAAAGTGGAGAGATTAAAAAGCTGCAAGGGCGATCTATGATCGTGCATTTACCCTTGCGGTCTTTTTTGAACGAACTATAACCAGAAAAAGCAAAGCCCTTAGCACACTAAAATATTAGGTACGTCAAGCGGTATCTTGGATAGTAAAATCGAACGGAAAAAAAGCACTTGATATACTTATCAAGTGCTTTCCTAGCCTTTATGTTCGTAAATAAACCACTTGTAACTTGTAACTTTTTTCATGTTACAAGTTACCACTCGTGGTAGTTACCACAAAGCCACATGTTAACATTAAATAATGTTAAGCATTTCATGGAAAAGCTTTTCTATAATCTTTAAGGCTTCTTGTGTACTTCTTGCTAGTCTAGGGACCTCTTTAGCTCCTTGGAAGCTGTCAGTAGTATACCTAATAATTTATCTACATTCCCTTTAGTAACGTGTAACTTTCCAAATTTACAAAAGCGACTCATAGAATTATTTCCTCCCGTTAAATAATAGATAACTATTAAAAATAGACAATACTTGCTCATAAGTAACGGTACTTAAATTGTTTACTTTGGCGTGTTTCATTGCTTGATGAAACTGATTTTTAGTAAACAGTTGACGATATTCTCGATTGACCCATTTTGAAACAAAGTACGTATATAGCTTCCAATATTTATCTGGAACATCTGTGGTATGGCGGGTAAGTTTTATTAAGACACTGTTTACTCTTGGTTTAGGATGAAAGCATTCCGCTGGCAGCTTAAGCAATTGCTGAATCGAGACTTGAGTGTGCAAGAGCAACCCTAGTGTTCGGTGAATATCCAAGGTACGCTTGTAGAATCCTTCTTCAACAATCAGATAGATGTCAGACGCATGGCTTTCAAAAACCACTTTTTTAATAATTTGTGTGCTTAAATGGTAAGGAATATTCCCAACAATTTTATACCTCTGTTTGTTAGGGAATTGAAACTGTAGAATATCTTGGTGAATTAAAGTGACACGAGTATTCAGTTTTAATTTTTCTGACGATAAGTTGAATAGATGACTGTCTAATTCAATAGACGTTACCTGTTTACTTATTTTAGCCAGTTTCGTCGTTAAATGCCCTTTACCTGTTCCAATTTCGTAAACGGTATCGGTTTCTTTTAAATTCAATTGTTTTATTATTTGGTTGAGTACTTTTTCACTCGTTAAAAAGTTTTGAGAATATTTTATATTAAAATAAGCCTTATATCCAAGCATAAAACAAGGTTGTCTAGACTTCTTTTAACAGTAAAGTTATCATAAAACTGAATTTTATTTTTTAGGTAAGTTTATGCATTCTATCCGCATTCGTTAAGACACAACTATTTGCATAGTGACACTATTTTATAATGGTGGGCTTTTGTTGTGTCTTTAAGAATATATGCGGATATATAAAGTAAAAGTATGCTTAATTTATAAGTATGCTTTTAGTGCATAGTTTCCAGTTATAACTTAATTGACTAGCTATTTGTCCACCCTGTGGATGAATAGCTTTTTTTTTGGGAGGACACTGTGATGCTAGCTTTTGTTTTCACCTAAATCCTGTTTGCTGCATAAAAAATTTCAAGAGCTAAACAGGAGTAAATAAAAATGAGTTTAATTATTAAAGCGAGAAACATACGCTTGGATTATGCTGGGCGTGATGTTTTGGATATTGATGAATTGGAAATTCACTCTTATGACCGTATTGGTCTTGTGGGTGATAACGGAGCAGGAAAGAGTAGTTTACTCAAAGTACTTAATGGCGAAATTGTTTTAGCCGAAGCGACATTACAGCGTTTTGGTGATTTTGCACATATCAGCCAACTGGGCGGAATCGAAATAGAAACGGTCGAAGACCGGGCAATGTTATCTCGCCTTGGTGTTTCCAATGTACAAAACGACACAATGAGTGGCGGAGAGGAAACTCGTGCAAAAATTGCTGCCGCATTTTCCCAACAAGTACATGGCATTCTAGCGGATGAACCAACCAGCCACCTTGATCTCAATGGAATAGATCTACTTATTGGTCAACTTAAAGCATTTGATGGAGCATTACTTGTTATCAGTCATGACCGATATTTTCTTGATATGGTTGTAGACAAGATATGGGAGTTAAAAGACGGTAAAATTACGGAATATTGGGGTGGTTACTCGGATTACTTGCGTCAAAAAGAAGAAGAGCGACAACACCAAGCCGTAGAATATGAGCTGATGATGAAGGAACGGGAGCGATTAGAATCTGCTGTGCAAGAAAAACGCCAGCAAGCTAATCGATTAGACAATAAGAAAAAAGGAGAAAAATCCAAAAACTCTACCGAAAGTGCTGGACGACTTGGGCATGCAAAAATGACTGGCACCAAGCAAAGAAAACTGTATCAGGCAGCTAAGAGTATGGAAAAGCGTTTGGCTGCATTAGAAGATATTCAAGCACCAGAGCATTTGCGTTCTATTCGTTTTCGTCAAAGTTCAGCCCTAGAACTGCACAATAAGTTCCCGATTACGGCAGATGGTCTGAGCTTAAAATTTGGTAGCCGTACTATCTTTGATGACGCTAACTTTATAATACCGCTTGGCGCTAAAGTCGCTATAACTGGATCGAATGGAACAGGGAAAACGTCCTTGTTAAAAATGATATCAGAACGTGCTGATGGATTAACCATATCTCCAAAAGCTGAAATTGGCTACTTTACACAAACAGGATATAAATTTAACACGCATAAATCTGTGCTCTCCTTTATGCAGGAAGAGTGCGAGTACACAGTTGCGGAAATTCGTGCAGTATTGGCTTCAATGGGGATCGGAGCGAATGATATTCAAAAAAACTTATCCGACTTATCGGGAGGTGAAATCATCAAACTGCTTTTATCCAAAATGCTTTTAGGAAAATATAATATTTTGCTTATGGATGAACCAGGAAACTATCTTGACCTAAAAAGTATTGCCGCATTAGAAACAATGATGAAGTCCTATGCAGGAACTATTATCTTCGTATCTCATGACAAGCAATTGGTCGATAATATTGCTGACATTATCTACGAGATCAAAGACCACAAAATCATCAAGACTTTTGAGAGAGATTGTTAATGATAGCCAATCTAATCCGAACATTAATTATTGAACTCTTTAAAGGAAATTAAAAATGACAATTCAAGATATTCAATCACTTGCTGAAGCACACGGCTTGTTGCTTACGGACAAAATGAATTTCAATGAAATGGGCATTGATTTTAAGGTCGTTTTTGCTCTTGATACAAAGGGGCAACAATGGTTGCTGCGTATTCCTCGTCGTGATGGCATGAGGGAACAAATCAAGAAAGAAAAACGCATTTTAGAATTGGTAAAAAAACATCTTTCTGTAGAGGTTCCTGATTGGAGAATTTCATCTACAGAATTAGTGGCTTATCCCATACTTAAAGATAATCCTGTTTTAAATTTGGATGCTGAAACCTATGAAATAATTTGGAATATGGACAAAGATAGCCCGAAATACATAACATCTTTGGCAAAAACCTTATTTGAAATCCATAGTATTCCTGAAAAAGAAGTTCGGGAAAATGATTTGAAAATTATGAAACCTTCAGATTTAAGACCTGAAATAGCAAACAATTTGCAGTTAGTAAAATCTGAAATTGGTATAAGTGAGCAATTGGAAACCCGCTACAGAAAATGGTTGGATAATGATGTTCTATGGGCAGATTTCACCCAATTTATACATGGCGATTTATATGCTGGGCATGTACTAGCTTCAAAGGATGGAGCTGTTTCAGGCGTTATTGATTGGTCAACAGCCCATATAGATGACCCAGCGATTGATTTTGCTGGGCATGTAACTTTGTTTGGAGAAGAAAGCCTCAAAACTCTAATCATCGAGTATGAAAAACTAGGGGGTAAAGTTTGGAATAAACTATATGAACAGACTTTAGAAAGAGCAGCGGCCTCTCCTTTGATGTATGGTTTATTTGCCTTAGAAACTCAAAATGAAAGCCTTATCGTTGGAGCAAAAGCTCAGTTGGGAGTTATATAATTTAAAAATATGATTGCTGAGAACTGCCTTGTTTTGAAACTTGGTTGGCTTTAATTAGTTTTTAGTATTCTTTATAGAAAATGCCTCGATCAAGGGGCATTTCTAACAATCATTTAACATAAAATTTCTTATGTGAAGTAACCTGAATGCAGCGGTGCCCCATTGGGGGCGCGTTGAGATAAGCCTCTTTTAGATAACTTTAGCAACTCGATAGACAGTTGCAACTCCACAATTCACTGCTTTGGCAATTTCTTCCTTAGTCATATTGCCAACTACTAGCAATTCTTTTATTCGTTTATGTTTAGCCTCATTTGCCTTCTTGCCTGTTGGTTTGTAACCCGAACGTGCCAGGCCCTGCTTAATACGTTCTATACGTTTCTCATTGTCTAGGCGGGCCATTGTTGCCAGAAGATCAATCAACATATTGTTGATGAGTTCCAAGATTGAATGAGTAATGCTGTCACTGGTTTGAATCATTTGGTAGGTAGTAGGAAGATCTGCTACGACTAAACGAAGTCCCTTCTCCTGGATCCTGCGCTTCAGCTCTTGAAAATCTCGTTGGGTTAGGCGTGATAAGCGGTCAATACTTTCAACTAACAATGTGTCACCTTGATTTGCTTCTGACAGTAGCTTATTCAATTCAGGTCGGTCTAACTTCGTACCACTATAGTTTTCCACGTACACAATGGTTTCACCCAAATTCAAGTTTTGGTTTAGATCCTGAAGAATCTGCAAAGCCCTTTCTGCATCTTGATCTTTAGTTGAAGCTCGTAGATAAATACGTGTATTCATTTCTATCATTTAATCTTAATTCTATTAGATTAATGATAATACTATCATTTAATTATTGCATTAAGTCTAATGATAGATATTGTATGCGATTTGGCTCGCTATCATTCAGGTATACTCTTTTGATAAAAAAAGCATAACTAAAAGCCATGCCTTGGGAATTCGTATAACGTGTATTATGTTAATTTTAGAAGATCTATACAATTCTGTACTTTTTCACAATCATAGAAAAAGCAAATAAAATACTTATCCAAAATAAATAATCAATAAAAAAATTGAGAAAAACAAATTGATCCATGCCGATGAAAATAAATAAAGGATTGATACTTATACTTCCGACTGGAGAGGTTTCACCATCTATAAGGAACTGGAGAGGAAATCCCCCAGCTATGACTTTAACTTTTTCAAGCTTATCTACAACTATGCGAGCAACTAATATATTTTTTTGATAAAGCAAAGATACGTAAGTCAAAATAATCGCTAAAAAATTAAAATATAATATTTTTTTCATAACTATTCTTTATCTTTTAAGTTAATTAAAAACAGCCAATAACATAAGCCAGGAAATAGAGCCAGAAAGCTAGCCCATGTATTGGTATACATCTTCCACCAATCTTCAGCAATCTTTCCAGTATGCCCCCATCCTAAAAGAATAAAAAATGGAGTAGCAATAATTAGAGAGGTAATACAGATGGTTAATAAATTAAGTCTGTTATAACGATTTAAAAGAATTGAGAATATGTAGCTAAAAGGCACAGTCAAAATACAATAAGCCAAGTAAATAAGACCGTGTCCTACAAGAACTACGAAAATCGAGTATAGGCTGTATTCGTGATTCACTGCGATAAACAGGACTGTTGTTAAAAAAAGTAAAGGTAAAGGAGCAAGTAAGAGTGCTTTTACTATTTGTTCATTTGAGTATTTCACTAATTTAATTCTCTTATCTACTCAATAAATAATAATACTATAACGATTTTATTGGAGGTTTTTTGATTCTATTTAACATAATGGTGGTTATACGAATTGAACGTAAGCGTCCGCTGAACCCCATGCCTATTTTTTAATTCGGTTCAGGTTTCCAGCGGTGTGGTAGCAATTCTTCAATCTGAGTCACTTTATGTGTCGGCAACCTTTTCAGCACATCACTTAAATAGGCATTTAATCCTGAGAACTAAGAATTATCATTTAAAAATACCACAAAGTAGTATAAAATAAACTACTACAAGGTAGTATGAATGCAATCAATGTATACAATATGTGAGACTCCATTATTTACTAAATACTGTCTTGTTTATTGGACTCAGGAAGAATATGAGGAATTCAAAACATTCTTAGCATTAAATCCTGAAGCAGGAGATGTAGAGCCTAATGCAGGTGGTATTCGTAAGATTAGATGGACTAGCGGTGGTAGAGGTAAAAGTGGTGGTGTCAGAGTCATCTACTTTAATCGTTTAGCAAATGGAGAGATTTGGTTATTAACCTTGTACAGTAAAAAGCAAACTGTACAGCTTAGTAAGAAGACTCTTCAAGCATTAGTGGAGAAACTAAATGACTCGTTTAATGACTGAAAAAGAACTTGAGGCTTTTGAAGCAACTAGGGATATTGAAGCTGAAATATTACAAGGCATCGACGATATGCTTACTAGTAATGCAGCGAAAAGAACCGTAATCACTGAGACAGATGTAGCGTTAGCTCGTAGAAAGGCTCAACTAACACAAGATCAGTTTGCTAAGATTCTTGGCGTATCAAGACGTACTCTTGAATCATGGGAACAAGGTGCGAGAAGACCATCAGGAGCAGCAACATCCCTTATTCGATTATTTATTGTTGATCCAAAATTTGTAAAAGAGAGTCTGGCTTAATTTAGACAGCTCTCTACTATATTTATTTAAGGTTTTTTATGAAGCACTTAGGATTTGTGGGAAAAAGTACTGAATATTTAGGGTATACCCATATTGAAATTATCAATAGCTCATTACGCTTATCTTTCAATATTCCATCAACAAAAGATCTAGAAGAAACCTTTAAAAAGATAGTCGAAAATAACTATGATTTACTCATGGAAACATCAGCAGAAATCGAGTTCGAATTAGAAAGTGAAACGCTAGCAAAGATAGAAACCATCATAAAAGAAAAAGGGATTGAACTTGATGAGTTTGTTCAAAATGCGCTGATTAAACTTATCAACCAAAATGAATTGGCTAAGACTGATTAGACCTTAAATGCAGACAATAAAAAACCCCAGCATCCTGCCGGGGTTTCTCATATTGGGTTGCTAGGTATGACTCCTGTCTTACCTCACGCTCCTGGTGCGATCTTTCTTATTCTTGTTGTTTGGAACTTCCTGTTCCTGATGAGTTCATCATAGGAAAATTCCACTGTTCCTGGTAGCCGCAAAGAGCCGAGATTGTTGTGCGCCAGGGCGTACAAAATAGCCTAAATTTTATCCACAGCCATTGGGGATAGTTTCGGATCCTGAAAGCCGATGAAATGGGCACTGATTGCCAAATTGATCGTTTTTTAATCAAATTTACTGGCAAAATATTACAGATCTGCTTAAAAACTCACCAACTTATTACAAAAGCCGATTTTTTGCTTTTTCTTAGTCATGGCTAAATTTTCAAGTGATTGATATTTATATTAATATACAAGTGTTGTTATTCCCAAGTAGAAATGTCCTACCTAATAACCAAATAGAAATGTCCTATATGGACATTTCCAAGTCAAGCACAGGATTTAGATTTCGTTGTTCAATCGCTGTTTTCTGTGCACGTCTGCTTGGCATCTTTTGAGAACGATTACGTTTGTTTTGCTGTTCCAGTTCTTCATGCTGTTGTTGGATATGATTCAGAACAGCACTCAACCGTTTATTCTCAACAATCTCTCGCTGATTCAGCTGACTTAATTTATCGAAGAGGCTGTAATTGATCTTTCGGCCATCATGCATGAGGGCTACAGTACCATCCGGGTATTCCAGGAACTCAAGATACTTACCGATCAACCTTTGATTTTCTTCGGTGTTTTCCAGGAGATATACGCATTTATCATAAGTAATCGTCAGGCTATTGGTGACTCTGCGGGGTTCACGCCAAGTAAAAATATCATCTAATTCTTCGGCTGTTTCAGTGATAGGCCGATGTAGATTCTTAGGATTAAAAGCCATCTTGGCGAACTTCTGATTGAACTGCTCAATGAAGCAGGGTAGCCAGGCATTAGCTTGCTCAATCGAACAGATGCCTTCCAAGCGCATTTCTTTGATCAGACGGTCCTGAAGCGTTCTATTCGCCCGTTCTACACGGCCTTTGGCCTGTGGTGAATTGGCGAAGATGATATCGATATTGAGGGTGCTGAGTACACGTCCAAACTGGGTAATCTTGGTGTCTTTCTTGCTGCTTTGATTCACTCTAAAGACTGAATGTTTGTCGCTGTAAAACGCTAAAGGCTTACCGTGCTGTTCGACATATAAACGTGTTGAAATCATATAGTCAAAGGTTGATTCTGATTCACAGAAGCGTAAATGCTGCAATTTTCCTGTCGCATCATCGATAAACACCAGCAAACAGCACTTAGCAGCGCGTCCTTCAAACCAGTCATGGTGTGAGCCATCAATTTGGATCAGTTCACCAAAGCAATCCCGGTTGTAACGAGGCTGATACGGGCGTTTCAGGCGCTTGGCGCGAGGAATCCACAGATCTGCTGCAATCATCCAGGAACGCAGTGTTTCAACTGAAATATCAAAGCCATGAACGGTGGTGAGCTTTTCATGCGCTAAAGTGGGTCCGAAACCATGGAATTGTTCAGCGACCAGATTGAGGCACTTGAGTCTGAGCTCTTCAGGAAGCCTGGAATTGCTGATTTGGCCACGTGCAGCATGGGCTAATGCAGTTGGACCTTGAGTTTTGTATTTTTGCAATAAACGTCTGATCTGACGTTCTGAAATATGAAGTAGCTGAGCAGCCTGGGGCTGGGTTATGCGTTGATCACAGATTTCTTGCAAGACCGACAATCGTTTAAGTTCTTTATCCGACATAGACACCAACATATCAAACCGTCCGCTAAGAAAATTGCAACAGCGCATATTCTAAAAGCGGACATTTTTACTTTGGAGAAACCGGACATTTCTATTTTGGAGTTACAAGTGTACTTCGTATAATATCCATTATGTTAAATGGAAGGAAGCAAAATAAGTTAACATTTTGCTTCCGGCCACATTAAGCTAGAGTTTTATTTAAATAAAGCTATTTAGTAATCATTAAATTAATTAAAATCTAAATCTAACACCAGCTCCATATAACCAACCTTTCTCAGAGTTTGATTCTATTTGCCACGACGTTTCATCATTACCTTTTGAATACTCATAGGCAATGTCGATATAAGGCATGATCTTTTTACTGATTTCATAGCGAGTTTCAAACCCTGCGGTTGCACTGCTTAAACCAGTTTTTTTCGCATATTTAGAGTCATCACTAAAGATAGCATCCAACTCTAAATAAGGTTGAATAATCAACTTTTGCGTAATCAGAAAATCACGTTCCGTTTCTAGGCTAAAGCCCGCATAATTGTCTTCTCCCGCATAGAGATAAGCATCAGTTTCAAAGAAATATGGCGCCATACCATGTAAGCCAATCACCGCATCAACATTTTCTTCGGTGTCTTTGCGATGATCATTGAGTTCAACTTTTTCACTACGATAACGTGCACCAATCTGTGCATCCCAAAAGTCTGAAATCATACGGCTATATAAAAGTTTGGCATCATAATGTGCATCATGCGATTCTTCTTTATCGGCATGAATTTTAATAAAAAGCTTATTTTCATCTGTGCCAATACGGGTTTCAAACTCTGACTTTAAATCACCTGTGCCATCTTCATTGACAAGCCACTTATTGTCCACTGTCGTAATCGCATAAATTTGCGCACCGTGTTCTGAGCGATGATCATAATGCGAACTCTGCTGAGCATTCGCATCTGGTACATGATGTAAATGATTAACCGTAGATGTTGCCTGATGTTGTGCCTGATTCATTTGGCTATGGTTCATTTGAGAGCGATCCATTTGCATCGGCTGATTTTGACTAGAAGATGTAGCAACTGTCATTTTTTCAGGCGCACTATGATCTTCACCATTATGTGCCAAACTCACTGCACTGACCATCAACAAAGAGCTTGCTAAAACAGTTTTAGAAAAAAGATTAATGGTGCGCATGTTGATCTCCTTTCTGTACTTTTTGATCTTGCTGTTTCTCTGTTGATTTGTGATGCATTGGCTGATGACCTGCATGTTGATGGTTCATCGGTGCTGAATGTGCAGCATGATTCATTTTCCCCATCATCTGCATGTGTTGTGCATGCTCTTGTGGAGAATGCTGTGAATGATCCATCTCAGACATCGCTTGATGATTCATTGATGGTACATTTTTTCCATCAGTCTGAGCAGTTGAATGATGCCCTTCGTGCGCCAAACTTAAGCTTGTTAAACTCAATACCGCAACAGAAAAAAACGCTTTAAATACAAAATTAGTGATGTGCATGTCCAGCTCCTTTTTGCTCAGTTACTTGGTGAGTTTGAGTCGAATTTGTACCTTGAATTGGCGTTGTAGACACTTGTTCATCGCTAACATTTGCCACGATCAACTTGTTCATCATTCCTGCACTCATGTGATACAACAAATGACAATGGATTGCCCATTCGCCCAACTCATCCGCAGTTAATAAAGCAGTGACTGTTTTACCCGGTGGTACAATCAATGTGTGTTTATTCGGCATATCTACCGACTCTTGACCATTCTCCAACTGCATAAACATGCCATGTAAATGCATGGGGTGCGCCATCATACTGTCATTAATAAATTTGATACGGATACGCTCGCCATACTTCACTTTTAATGGCTCAGCATCGCTGAATTTTTTACCGTTAATCGTCCAAATATAACGCTCCATAGTACCGCCCAAACGCACTACTAATTCACTGCTAGCTTCACGAGTATCTTTTTGCGGTTCTAAAGATTTTAAATCACTATATTGCAAGGCTTTATTGCCCGCAGGTGTAGATGCATTTGCCCAACCATAAACCACTTGATCATTTTCTTGTGGTTTTGCTGTGCCATGCTGTGAATGATCCATTTTCGAGTGATCCATGCCTTGCATATCGCCATGGTTCATTTTTGAATGATCCATTTTCGAGTGATCCATGCCTTGCATATCGCCATGGTTCATTTTTGAATGATCCATTTTCGAGTGATCCATGCCTTGCATATTGCCGTGGTTCATTTTCGAATGATCCATTCCTGCATGATCACCACCACCATGTCCCATATCTTCCATGGTCAAAAGTGAGCGTGGACGTGGTGCAGGCATATGAATGCCATGTGTCATAGGATTTAGTTCATTGTGCAGTGTACCAATCGCATAGCCTGAACGGTCAATTGACTCAGCTTCAATTTGATAATGTCCGCCTTTTGGCTCCACAATCACATCATAAGTTTCAGCTGTGCCAATACGAAACTCATCCACAGCAACAGGTTTTACAGGCTGACCATCAGCACTGACCACAGTCATTTTCAAGTTAGGAATACGGACATCGTAGAAAGACATCGCAGATGCATTCACAAAACGTAGGCGAATTTTTTCATTCGGTTTAAACATTCCTGTCCAATTTTGTTCAGGTGTTTTGCCATTAATGAGGAAGGTATAACCTGTAACATCCGACATGTCGGTTTTTAGCATACGCATCTGATTCCACATTTTGCGGTCAGACCATGTCGCTTTTATGCCATCACGTTTAACCTGCTTCCAAACATCACCCAAGGTTTCACGCTGATCTTGATAATATTCAGCTGAAATTTTAAGATCTTTCTGAATTTGATCACTGGTTTTTTCATGAAAATCTGACAACATCACCACATAGTCACGTTCAGCTTTTTCATGTGCTGCCAATGGTGTTTTACCTTTTGGATAAATCACAAAAGAACCATATAAGCCGTCCTGTTCCTGTCCTTTAGAATGAGCGTGATACCAATAAGTCCCGCTTTGGCGAATCTTGAATTTATAAACATACTCGCTTTGAGGCTTAATACCGTTAAAACCATTAAATCCCGGTACACCATCCATAATGCCCGGCAACAACAGTCCGTGCCAATGAATAGAAGAATCTTGGTTTTTTAAATTATTTTTCACGCGAATGATGGCTTCATCACCCTCTTCAAACTCAAGCAAAGGCGCAGGAAATTGACCATTTACGGTAATGCGCTTTACAGGCTTTCCAGTTGGGCTGACCACTGCTTCATCAATAACAAGCTGATATTCACGCACTTCGGCAAAAACCAAAGGCGACGATGCAAAACAAATACCTGCTAATAGGTACGAACTAATTTTATGAGACATAACTTAACCTTAATTTTTGAAAAATAAATAAATTTTAAAAAAAATGGTTAAGTTTTAGGAGGACGTGAAATTTCTTGCCAATACCCATTTAGATATTGGTTGGGGTAATAAAAATTAGGCTGATCTATAGAATAGAAGGTATCTAGGGGATCTAGCGAGCTTTGCAAAGAATGAAGACATGAGATCTGTGTCTGGCAGGATAAGCTAGAACATTCCTGACACTTTTTGTGATCTATATTCTGATTAAGAGCTAAATGATTATGGCAATCGGTATTCGTCTGTACTTCGTGATTAATACCATGTTGAGTGACTTGCTGTGCTTGATCTAAACAATGATCTTGGCTCATTTCAGTTTGCATATTGATATGCATTATCTTTACTGATGCAACAGACACACTACTCCATCCTATGGCAAAAACCATAAGAAAACAAAACCAAAGTTTTTTGGAGAGATGAGTCAACACGAATGCTATCTAGGAATAGAATTTAATCCAAAATATCTTAACGGAATTTCAAATATTTACAACCCAATATAATTTAGTAGTTTCTCTAAAATTAACATAATACACGTTATGCGAAATTAGAAAAATGAGTTTATTGCACTGATATTTATCTGTTTTTTAAATTTTAGACCTGGGTTGGTGCCCAGGTTTTTTTATTGCGTATAACAGCCATGATGTTAAATAGTTCTCTTTTTAGATAAATATTCATGTTTTCAATACATGCTAATTAGAGATTTTGAACTCAAGCAATTCTATAAAATTTTAACTTATGTGTACCTCTACTTTTAACTTCGGTTATTTATGGGAGGATTACCGGTGGCCTAACTTAAATAAAAAGTCTCCGACAAACCCGGTACGGTTCACTATCTATTGTTATTCTTACCTGAAATTGATGTGAGCTTATAGAGACAAGGTAAATTTGCAAAAGTGCCGGCTATTCAGTGTTCATTGAATGTTTAATTTAATTTATTAAGCTTGACCTTGGAGTGGCTCTAAGCCTTATACTTGGTACAAATTTTTCGATTGTTATGATGATGCGTTCTACTACATGGATTACAGTCTTGGTTGGATTGTTCATGTTCCAAAGCTTTTGGAATGTGGCGGCGGCCTTTTGTGTCCATGAACAACAGCCTCAATCACAGCAGAGTTATCATTTTGGTCATCACCAAAATACCTTGTGTGCCAGCGATAGTCGTCAACACGATCATAATGGACAGTCAGAAAACATAAAAACATTCAGTAGCGATTTAGAAATCGGTGAAGATCATCAAGATCATCTACCATCGATGACGCATTTGATTGTACAAAATGAAAAAGTAGATGTGTTTCATCCAAGCTCTGAAGTTAAAGTGAATCCACAATTTCATTGGAAAAACAGCTATCAGGCTCCTGACCTGTTTCAACAAAGCCCACCTCCCGAATTTTCCCCGCTCATGGTGGGGTAGCCTAAAACATTCCCACCACTTTTATTATTTAAATAAGTGGGAAAAATCATGTCTTCACAATCAATTATACTCTTGCGTCATAGCTTGGTTGCTTGTATATGTGCAGCGGCTATGCAATATAGCTATGCTGAAAACGTTACCAGCTTTGAATCCGCTTTAGCAAAAGTACAAAGTTACCAGACTCAAGACAAGCTGTGGCAACAAGTTCAGCAAATATCTGAATTGAATATTCAGCAAAGTCGGTTATGGCAGAATCCAAGTATAAGTTTAGAACAGTCTGGCTTTGGCTCAGGTCAAGAACAGGAATTCAATGTTGGCGTTAGTCAACCTCTAGATCTATTTGGTCAGCGTAAGCTGAACCGGGTGATTGCCAATACCTCGAATCAACAAATCCAATTGCAACAGCAATTATGGAAGGCACAAAGCCAACTGATTGTTAAATTTGCATGGTCGCAATTTGCACTTGCTGAGGTTGAGCAGTCTGCTTATTCAGTACAGTTAAAAACAAGTAAAGCCAATCTGGACAGTGCCCAGAAACGCTATCAGGCAGGCAGTATTGCCCTGGTTGATTTTGAGCGTACCCAAATTGAAGCGCTAGAAATCCAACGACTTTATCAGCAAGCGATGCTGAATAAACAAGCTGCCGGTCGTCAGCTGTCTAATTTGTGGGGGGGAGAAACATCTTCACATCTTCAATTGAATAAAACCGCTATCCCTTGGCCAGAGCAAAGTCTCCAAACTGTGCAACGGTATATTGCTGAAGGGTGGCTAGAAAAATTCTATGCCTTGAACATTCAGCAATCGGATCATCAAATTGAAAATTTAAGAATTCAGGCACGTCCCAATCCGACTTTAAATGTAGGCATGAAACGTAGCAAAACCCCTAATGAAAGCAACGATACGACTTTGGCAATCGGCGTGGCTATTCCACTGAATATTTTCAACCGCCAGCAATATGCGATCCCGATGGTCCAGCAACAGCAAATATTGCTGAACCAACAGCAGCAGCGTGAGCTGAAGCAACAAATACTCAATATTGCCAACAGCATGCATCAGCTCAAAGGTTTACGTAGCCAGTTCGATGCCACAACAGCACAAGTTACTTTGGCGACCAAAGTTCAGAGCCGTACTTTACAAGGGTTTCAGGCAGGGAAACTGTCCATTACCGACGTTCAACAAGCAACCACCCAACTGCAGAATCTTCGATTGGGTCAATTACAAATTCTACGTCAAGCTTGGCAAACTGCCCTCGCAGCTGAGGCACTCAGTATTGGCACAAGTTATGAAGAAATTAGCCGTTCGGATGCCTATACACAACTGAATAAAAAGGCAGTCGAAGCATCGCAAAATTTAATCAATGGGGGAGCACGATAAAATGAACGCCAAGCAAAACGGAAAAATATCCCAGTCTCTCATGATTGCAATTTTGATTCTGATTACGGTCTTGGTCAGTCTGGTTATTTGGTTAAGTTCAAAAAAAACTGAATCTGAGGGGCATGGTCATGATGAGGGAAATGCCGAACATTCTGATGAAGATAGTTCTGAAGAAGGACATGCTGAAGAAGGCGAAATACAACTGACCAGCCAACAAATGGTTGAACAAGGTTTAAAAGTTGCTGTTGCATCCACAGGATTGGTTGAAAAGCTGACAACCCTGCCAGGTAAATTGGTGGTGAATACCGATCAACAAGCGCATATATCGCCTAATTTTAGTGGTCATGTCGAGCAGGTCAATGTGGCTTTAGGACAGAGCGTGCAAAAAGGACAAACGCTGGCTGTACTAATCGTGCCTGAACTGATCGACCAACAGGCAAATCTGCGTATGGCACAGGTGAATCTGGATTTGGCCCGTAAAGATTACCAGCGCGAACAGCAACTCTGGTCACAGGGGATTTCTGCCAAACAGGATTACCAGCGTGCCGAAAATGCCTACCGTCAAGCGCAGATTACTGTCCAGTCCTCACAAGCACGTTTAAATGCATTAGGTGCAAGTGGCAATAACAATGGGCGTTTTCTGATTAAAGCACCGATCTCTGGGGTGATCAGTCAAAAAGATATTGTGGTCGGTGAAAATGTGCAACTGGCTAATCAGCTCTTTGTCATTGAACAGCTGAAAGATTTATGGCTTGAGTTTAATTTGCCGAATCAATTCTCAGGTCAACTGCAAGCCGGGCAAAAAATTGACTTTAAAGTGAATGATTCAGATCAAATCTATAAAGCTACTGTACAAAGCTTAACCTCTCAGGCAGATGTACAAACAGGGCGTCTGGTGGTGCGCGCAAAACTCGATGCGCAAGCTACTGAGTTGCGTTCTAATGTGCTAGTGAGAGTGTTGATTCCGGAAGCTACAGCAAAATCAGCCCTTCGGATTCAAAAGTCTGCGCTGCAAAGTATTGAAGGTGAAGACAGTATTTTCATCGTAGATTCAGAACAAAAAGGTCAAGTCCACTTAAAAGCACAGAAAGTGCAATTGGGGCAGGCTTCAAGTGATGGACAATGGCTTGAAGTGATTTCTGGGCTGACTGAAGGGCAGAAGTATATCGCTCAAGGCAGTTTCTTGTTGAAATCTGAATTAGAAAAAGACGAGGCAGGCCATGAACATTAATTCTGATCTGCCAAAACCAGAAGGTTTATTCGAACGAATCATTCAGTTTTCCATACAAAATGCGATTTGGGTGTTGCTCTTTGTCTGTACCTGGATTGCGGTCGGGGTGTATAGCTATCAGAAACTCCCGATTGATGCTGTACCCGATATTACCAATACCCAAGTCCAGATTAATACTCAAGCCAAGGGTTTTACTGCGCTTGAAGTCGAACAGCGGATTACCTATCCCATTGAAAATGCCATGGCTGGCATTCCGGATCTGGAGCTTACCCGTTCCATATCCCGTTATGGACTCTCTCAAGTCACCATTGTCTTTAAAGATGGGACTGATATTTATTGGGCCCGTCAGCAGATTAACCAACGGATACAGGAGGCGCAATCTGAGTTGCCTGCACAAATCGCACCGACGATGTCCCCCGTTTCTACGGGTCTCGGTGAGATTTATCAATGGGTACTGAAGGCAGATCCGAATGCGAAAAAGCCGGATGGAACTGCATACACGCCGATGGATTTGCGTGAGATTCAGGACTGGATTGTGCGTCCTCAACTGCAACGTGTTAAGGGAGTTGCAGAGGTCAACAGTATTGGTGGTTTTGAAAAAACCTATGTGGTCTCTCCCGATTTAAACCGGATGCAGCAACTGAATATCTCATTAGAACAACTGCAACAGGCTTTAGCGCAAAATAATGAGAACCGAGGTGCAGGTTATATTGAAGACAATGGTCAGCAACTGACGGTACGTGTACCGGGTACATTCAATGGGCTTTCTGATATTGAGAACACCATGCTGGGTAGCCCAAATGGCAGCCCAATTCGGGTTGGTGATATTGCGCAAGTCTCTATTGGGCATGATTTAAGAACCGGTGGGGCAACCTATAACGGCAAAGAAACCGTTTTAGGGATTGCCATGATGGCGATGGGTGGAAATAGCCGGACTGTTTCTAAAGCTGTGGATGCCAAGCTTCAAGATATTCAGAATAGTTTGCCTAAAGGGGTAGTGATTGAAACGGTGTACGACCGTACTACCTTGGTTGAGAAGGCGATTAAAACCGTTCAGAAAAACTTGGTAGAGGGAGCAATCCTGGTCATCATCATTCTGTTCCTGTTTTTAGGGAATATCCGTGCTGCCTTGATTACTGCCTGTGTCATTCCACTCTCTATGCTGTTTACCTTAACCGGGATGGCACAGAAAAATATCAGTGCCAATCTGATGAGTTTAGGTGCACTCGATTTCGGCATCATTGTCGATGGTGCTGTGGTGATTGTCGAAAACTGTATCCGGCGTTTAGCCCATACACAGCAACTGTTAAAACGACCTCTCACACAAAGTGAACGCTTTAAGGAAGTTTTTCTGGCTGCCCGCCAAGCACGTCGTCCTCTTATTTTTGGTCAGCTTATTATTTTGGTGGTGTATTTGCCGATTTTTGCTTTAAGTGGTGTAGAAGCAAAACTATTTCATCCGATGGCTTTAACCGTTGTTCTCGCACTGGTGGCAGCTATTATTTTATCGATCACCTTTGTGCCCGCTGCAGTTGCTTTATGGGTTAAAGGGGAGATCAAAGAAACGGAAAGCCGTTGGATGATCTGGCTCAAAACCCGATATCAACAGATATTGGATGGAGCCTATCATTACAAAGCGGTGGTTTTAACTTTTGCCATTTGTCTCTTGGTCATTACGGGTCTGCTCAGCACGAAGATTGGCAGTGAGTTTGCACCCCAGCTGAGTGAAGGTGATTTTGCGGTACAGCAATTACGTTCTCCAAGCACAGGCTTGGAAGAGTCTTTACGTATTCAGGAAAATACCGAAAAGCTTTTACTGAAAAACTTTCCCGAAATTAAAGCTATATTTGCCCGTACCGGGACTGCTGAAGTGGCGACAGATGTGATGCCACCGAATATTTCCGATGGTTATATCATGCTGAAACCACGTGAGGAATGGCCAGATTCAAAAGAAAGCCTAGATGCACTTCGAACCCGAATGGAAGCTTATCTTGCGACAATTCCCGGCAATAACAGTGAGTTTTCTCAGCCTATTGAGCTACGTTTTAATGAACTGATTTCAGGTATACGCAGTGATGTGGGGGTGAAGGTTTTTGGTGATGACATGCAGGTTTTGAATACTGAGGCTGCAAAAATCGCGAAAATCATTCAGCAAGTCGCAGGTAGCAGTGCGGTGAAAGTTGAACAAACTTCGGGTCTGCCTTTACTCAATGTAGAGATTGATAAAGCTTTAGCTGCCCAGTATGGCTTGAGTGTGAAATCTATTCAGGATGTGGTGGCTGCAAGTATTGGTGGACAAAGCGTGGGAGAGATTTTAGAAGGCGATCGTCGTTTTGATTTTGTTATCCGTCTTGGAGAGCAAGACCGTAGTGTCGCATCTGTTTCCCAGTTACCTATTCAGCTTCCAAATGGTGGCAGTATTTTATTGTCGGATGTCGCGCAAGTCTCGACCATTGAAGGAATCAACCAAGTCAGTCGAGAAAATGGTAAACGCCGAGTTGTGGTTACAACGAATGTTGAAGGGCGTGATTTAGGGTCTTTTGTTTCTGATGTACAGACACAGCTCAAAGCATACACTTTGCCAAGTGGTTATTGGATAGAATATGGCGGTCAGTTTGAAAATTTGGCTTCAGCCAAAGCACGGATGCAAATCGTGATTCCACTGGCTTTAATCACTATCTTTATTTTACTGATGGCGGTCTTTCACAATGTCAAAGAAAGTCTATTGGTCTTTACCGGGGTACCCTTTGCCTTGACCGGTGGTGTGCTGTTCCTTTGGCTAAGGGATATTCCATTATCGATGTCAGCTGGAATTGGCTTTATTGCCTTATCTGGTGTTGCAGTCCTCAATGGACTGGTAATGCTGACCTTTATTAAGGAATTAAGGGACAAATATCCAGTGCATAAAGCCGTGTGGCAAGGGGCTATTTTGCGCTTAAGACCAGTGTTGATGACAGCTTGTGTGGCTTCACTGGGTTTTGTACCAATGGCGCTGGCAACCGGAACAGGGGCTGAGGTTCAACGGCCACTGGCAACCGTAGTGATTGGCGGGATTATCTCTTCAACATTACTAACTTTGGTGCTGTTACCCGTGCTTTATCGTTGGATAAATGAAAAGAAAGTTTCTTAATCCAATAGATTAGTCGATTTACAGCAGAGATATTGGCTGTTATCCAATATCTCTGCTCATCATAAATAGAATAAGGAAAATATTTTATGTCAGAACATCATGATCATAGCCATGCGGTTGTTACTGAAGAAAATAGTAAGAAGTTAATGGTTGCCTTAGGTTTAACGACTACTTTTTTAATAGTAGAAGTTGTCGCTGCTTTTATTACCCAAAGTTTGGCTTTGTTATCTGATGCAGCTCATATGTTTACTGATGTAGCCGCTTTAGCTATTGCTCTTGCCGCTATCAAAATTGGTAAAAAAGCCGCAGATGATAAAAGAACTTTTGGCTATCAGCGATTTGAAATTTTAGCGGCTCTGTTTAATGCGGTGATGCTTTTTGTGGTAGCAATATATATTGTATATGAAGCTTATCAACGTTTTACGAATCCTGCTGAAATTCAAAGTGTTGGAATGATGATTGTCGCGGTCATTGGTTTGGTCATAAATTTGATTTCAATGAAAATCCTTTCTGCTAGTGCTGAAGGAAGTCTAAATATAAAAGGTGCATATTTAGAAGTTCTTAGTGATGCTCTAGGATCGATAGGCGTGATTATCGGAGGAATAGTTATTTATTTTACCCAGTGGATGTGGGTTGATACCGTAATCGCTGTGTTAATTGGCTTCTGGGTCTTACCTCGAACTTGGATTTTATTAAAACAAAGTATTCATATTCTGCTTGAAGGAGTTCCTGATGAGATTGATATTGAGTCGTTAAGAAATGATTTATTGAAGCTAGAGGGCGTTGAAGGGATTCATCAGTTGAAAGTCTGGGCTATATCCTCAAGAAATATTCATTTAACTGCTCATTTGGTTGCTCCGAATAGCAATACAGATCAACTCTATCAAAAGGCCTTAGAAGTTCTAAAACATAATCATAATATTACTGAAATTACGTTACAAATAGAAAATACGAAATGTAATACATTGAACCAACATAAACACTAATTTGGACTTTAGTCTTCATATAGATGTTTTGTGTAACTTTAAAGTATACCCTAAAGTTACACTGTGAAAGCTGTAAAATACATGTCTCATTTAAATGAAATTCATACATACGTTACATGTAACTTTTAAGATTAAGATTCATTAGTTACAATAAGCAGAAATAGTCATCTAGTAGATAACAATATGAAAGGTCATAAAGTTGGATATGTCAGAGTCAGCTCTATTGACCAAAATATTGGACGCCAACTTGAGGGAATTGAAGTAGACCGATTATTTGTCGATAAAGCTTCAGGAAAAAATACAGCCCGTCCTAAATTTCAGGAAATGCTCAGCTATGTCCGTGAAGGTGACATGATTGTTGTGCACTCTATGGATCGCTTCGCTAGGAGTCTTAAAGATTTAGTGACTGAGGTTGATCAGCTTGTAAAAAGGGGAGTGGCTATTCAGTTTGTGAAAGAGAATATTACATTTACGGCTCAGGCCACCCCGATGGATAATTTGATGTTGCAACTTGCAGATTATTGGATAAATCAGCCACTAATTCCTGTAAGCAGTTTACCAGTCACTCCTATTGCTAGTAGACCACTTTCAATTGAAACTAGGTATTTCACTCACTGGGTATATTAATGTTAATGGATTTGATGTTAATGAAATAAAGCCGAAACGCTGATAAAACTCCATCGCTTTTTTATCTTTAGCATGTATTACAACAAAATTAACACCAATAATTTGAGCAACTGTTGAAACTTGTTTAAGAGCATGGGCTAAAAGCACTTTCCCAATTCCTCGCCCCTGAACGGTTTGATCAACGGCAAAGCGACCTACAACTACACAAGGGAGCGGATAACGAGGTAATCGTTTAGTAAGCACAGTATCAACTACATCAAATCCTATGGATGTGCTGGATAAACAATAAAACCCTCTCACTTGTAGATCATCATCAATAGCAACATACGTTTTACTTGTTCCTGATTTCTGATGTTGGGATGCATACTGTTTTATGAATTTATTTAAATCATCTTGCCCGCAATTAAATGATTTTTTCTGATGATGGGCTTGTAAAACCTCAATTTTCATCTAATAAACTCATTAATTTTTTCATCTCATCATTTGCAGGGCGTGGGTTCTCAAGTATGTTCATTAACATATCTCGATCAGCATTATTTACTTTTAACTCATAATTAGATTTAAGTAATTCTTTTGCTCTTTCAAATGAGGATTGAAGCATAAAGGAACTTACACTGAGTCCCAATAAATTCGCAGCTTGTTCAATTACATTTTTTGCATCTACTGTTGAACGAATATTAATTCGTTCCGTTGCTAAGTTAGTCATATCCCACCCAACAAGTACATCAATTTGATGTACAAATTATAGCAGATTAAGATTGTGCTTCAAGATTCAAATTTGGATATTTTGTTTTGAATTATTTGAATAGAAAATCAATGGCCTACTACTATCCAAAATGAGTGGCAGGATTTGAATAAGAATAACTGGTAGGTTTACATAAGAATACTCAGCAACTTATGGGGGCTTTTGCCCAATTTGAACGAGAGATTATTTTAGAGCGCCAAAAAGAAGGGATTAAGATTGCAGCGGCTCAAGGTAAATATAAAGGTCGAGTCCATAAGTTAAATCAAGAGCAGGCTGAAGCTTTACGACACGCCTGGAAAGAAGGGAAATATCCATCGAAAGTCGATTTAGCTAAAGCTTTTGGTATTAGCAGACAGGCTGTCTATCGCTATTTGAAAAATGAAAATGTCATCGATAGACTTTATATTTGAAGCAACAGAAGACCTAAAGGGCTTTACTGGTATCCATTGATTGTTCAGCAACATTAAATAAAACCGTGGAACATTGATCAAAGAATAGGCGTGGAACGTGAACAATCATAAAAAAAGCCCATTCGAGGGTGAGTGGGCTATAAAACTGAAATCAACACATTGAATTATAACACAATTTAAAAAGTATTGCGTATAAGGTGTATTATGTTAATTTTAGTAGAACTAATAAATCTATATATTTGAAAATGTCATTTTACTCAATTAAATACTCTTCAGATATTTCACACTGTTCAACAAAAAAATGATCATGTGAAACTAAAATTACAGCGCCCTGATATTGGCTAATAGCCTGCGATAGAAGCTCTCTAGACTCAATATCTAAATGATTTTCTGGTTCATCAAGCAATAATAAATCAATACCATCAGGATAGTGACTCATTGCTAATAATGCGACTTTCAATTTTTCACCACCACTCAGTTCTGATAGTTTTAATAAAGCTTTTTCACGACGAATACGTAACTGACCTAACAAATTTCTCCACTCAACTTCAGTAAGATTGGAGTTATAAAGTGCAAGGTTTTCGATTACGGATAAATCATTATTTAATAAACTAAAGTTTTGATCTAAATACAAACATGTTCCACTAAAGAAAATATCATCACGTTGATGGGTAGAAATCAATTTCAATAAGGTTGATTTACCAATTCCATTAGCACCTTTAAGATGGATTTTTTCGCCAGCTTTCAATGCAAAATTAATTTTATTTGTTGCTGTATGGGGTAGCTTTAAATCATGAATTCTTAAAATCTCTCCTTGCTTCGTACTCTGTAAGTGGAATTCAAACTTCTGAGCTTTGATTTTTTCTACAATGGTCTGCCTATTAATCAGACTATTTTTCAAATCATCAGTTTGTCGAGTTTGTTGGGCACGTAGCTTACCTAAGCTTTGTCCAGCATTTTCCTTTTTGAAATCTAGAAAAATCTTTGCTTGAGAATTAGAATCACGAAGTTCATTGCCTTTAGATTGACGTTTATTCGCTTTCATTAAGCTATCATGTTGCCGTTGTTTTAACTGCTTTAATTCTTTTTTCTCATTATTAATAGACTGAGTTAATGCATCCATGTGTAGCTGATGCTGTTGAATGTAATGCTCATAATTACCTTTGTAGTGTTGTAAGCCTAATTCAGTTAAAGCATAAATATGTTGGACTTGATTGAGTAATTGGCGATCATGACTAATCAGGCATACACCACTAGGGTGTGCCAAAATACTCTCAATTAACCATTGTCTAGATGTTGAGTCTAAATGGTTGCTTGGTTCATCTAAAAGTAGATAGTGATCCTTTTTTAAAAACAAACGACATAAAGCCAGCTTTGTTTTTTGTCCTTCACTCAGTTTTTCTGTTGGAAAGTTCAAATCCGTAGGTAAGTCAGCATTTTCAAGTATATTTTGCCATTTTTGTGGTAAATCCCAGGTATTTTCAACTAACTCATAATCATCAAAACTAGCTGTATTGTTCTCTATACGCCGAAAAGCATGATGTAAATGATCTACCTCTAATGCTTGTGCAATATTTTCAGCATTAAGGCGTTCTAATTGTGCCAAATAATCATGTTGGATATTCCATGAAACTTGACCACTATAATGAATATCTAAAGCTTGGCTTTGATCTAATATTCTGAACAATAGGGATTTACCTAAACCATTACGTCCAATTAATGCAGAAACCTGTCCTGATAAAAGCGTAATGTTTAGCTGATCAAACATTTTCTGTGTAGAAAATTCTAAATTTAAGTTTGAAGCAATACATGCATGTTGCATAAAAAATTCCTCATGTAGAGGATATGCAAAATAGTGAAGATTAACTTATAAAAAACAATATATTATTTAGGATATAAAGTAGAGACCAAGAATATATAGCCACAAGTAGAATCTATTTTGCACATCAAAAGTTTAAAAATAATGATGAGAAAATGACTTACTTCATTGGCGTTACTCTTGGGAGGATGATTTGAATAAGGTTATTTTATAATGATAAGACAATCTGTCAAGCTTGTACTAAAGCTTCTAAAAGTTATTTAACATAATGGCTGTTATGCGAAGTCGACTTGTAATGCAATTTGCATTACAATATTCCTAGTACATTAAATACTTGGGAAATATGATGGCTACTGTTAACTTCAGGATCGATGAAGCCCTTAAAGAAAAATCTTATTCAATCCTTAAAGAGCAAGGTATTGCACCTACTGATTTCTTCACTAGTATTCTTGAGTATGTTGCTACGACTGGGAAACTGCCTGTCAAAAAAGCTTTGCTTTCGGAAGAAGATGAAGAATTATTAGCTCTTGTCCGTAAGCGCATTAATGATCCTAAAGAGATGTTTGAGGAAGTCACATTAGATGACTTATAAGCTTTTACGTCACAAGGACTTTACAGCAGAATGGGAAAACTCCCTGTTGCTATACGAGATCAATTTAAAAAGAAACTAGCCAAAGTCATAGAGCAGCCACATATTCCAAAGAATATGCTTAGAGGCGATCTTGCAGGTTGCTATAAAATCAAATTATTAAAAGCTGGTGTCCGACTTGTCTATCAAGTTAAAGATGATCAGGTAGTTATCCTGCTCATTACCGTCGGAAAACGAGCTGATAGCATAGTTTATGACGAAGCGAAAAAGCGAATTAAAGACTAAAAATGGGAGCTTAAAGCTCCCATTTTTGGCTTCGTATAAGGTGTATTATGTTAATTTTAGGAAAGGCTCTAGACTAGCAGAATGATTATGTTAGTCTAGAGCATATAATTAACATTATTGAAGTATTTTACATGGCAATTTTTCGACATTCTTCTGCACACTGACGGCAAGCCTCAGCACATTTTTTACAATGATCATGTGAATGTTTTTCACACTCTTCCGCACAATATTCACAGATCTTAGCACAAAGCTCACAAATCTCTTTGAGGAAAGGTGAGTTATGTTGTTGCATACGCACACATAACTGACAAATATCTGCACATTCTAGACAACGTTGAATACATTCACGCATCATCTCTAAATCTTTTTCTTTTAAACAAGAAGTTGCACATTCAGTACAAATAAGTGAACAGTTTGTACATGCAGAAATACACTTTGAAAATTCCGTATTAATCATTTTTTACTCTCAACTTATATAATCAAAGAAATAATTAAAACATAATTTTTTTCTACTAATTATTTTAAATTATTAGTAAATGTAATACATAATGTTAATTTATATGAATAATGTTAATTTTAACTAAATCTTATTTATATTCCAAATTATTAAAAAACAGTTTTTAATTAGGATAGATGATCAAGTATCAAAAGCAGCTATTCTTAAAATAACTGCAATAATTTTATCACTTTAAAAATAGATTTTCCCTCTATTTAACATAATGGCTGTTATACGAAACGAGAGTGTTAGAACCCATTTAAAGTGTCTATATTCTCACCAATAAAAATGTCCGGTTTCTCCGAGGTAAAATATGACTTTTGAACAAAAATAAGCCATTGTTTATTCTTTTTATTTCCAACAAAATTCCAGAACTCATCTACTTCGAGAGATTCATAATGACTTTGCTGAGGCTGAATTTCATAGGTTGATTCAGTTAAAGTACGTAAAACTTT
>NZ_VPEA01000017.1:0-39058 GCF_013417365.1 Acinetobacter sp. YH12252 | reverse complement strand
AATGGCAGTGTGTGGAGTGCGGTACGCTCCATGATCGGGATGTAAATTCCGCACTGAATATTCTTGCGCTCGGGCATGAGCGTCTAGCAGTAGGAATCTCCGTCCTTTAGGTCGGGGAGGATGTCAAATTTCTGAGATGCTCAAATGAAGTGCAACGGATATGACATGAATTTGAAATTACTTAGCTTTGAAATATGATGCTACGCCCAAATAACCAACATTGCCGCAAGCACGACCAATCCCAATCCCCAATGATCGGTACGAGCAAGTTTTTCTTTAAAGAAATACGCTGAAATAAGTAAGCTGAATAATATTTCAATTTGTCCGAGTGTTTTCACAATCGCCACAGTTTGCATACTCATGGCATTAAACCAGCCCAATGATGCTAAAAAACTGCAGACGCTCACTTTAAAAGTTAATCCAACCCGCTGCCACATGGCATATAAGGTATGTCGTTTAAATATACCTAAAAAAGCCAATAAGATAAAACATTGTAAGCCAATAACCCACACCAAAACCCATGCAGCACGATGAATAAACGGTAAGAAATCCAGCTCTAGACTGGCTTCACGCACCAATAAAGAAGTCACCGCGAAGCTGAGTCCACTACCGATTCCAATGGCTAAAGTCGTGAATGAAAAATCACTGCGTTGATTGCCTTTACTGAGTAGAAATACCGCAATACCGCCTATCGCAACGCCGAACCAAGCCAATGCACTTAAATGTTCTTGTAAGAAAATCACGCCTACAATTGCGGCTAAAACTGCTTCACTTTTGGCAAGCCCGACACCTACTGCGTAATTTTTTTGTTGAAACAGTTTTACCATTAAAGCCGTGGCTAAAATCTGACACACTGCTGCAATAATGATATACAGCCAAAACACCGAACTAAAATGTAGTTTGGCTTGAACAGGCTGCTGCCATTGTAAAATGCTTAAATACGCCAATGCAAAAGGCAAGGCAAAAATAAAACGTGCCAAAGTCACGCCATAAACATCTACACTTGTGCTGAGTTGTTTTTGAAAGGCATTGCGCCATGCCTGCATAAATGCAGCCATTAAGGTAAAGAGCACCCAACTCGAAATCATTGCAACCACAAATGCTTTACTGATAAAGTTATAATTTACGCCTATTCCGTTATTTTTGCGATCTTTATTGCTTTTGAGTTATGCGCTTACGATCTCTTTTATAAACAAAAAAACATTCATTAAAATTCAAATGAATGTTTTTCATATCTTGAAGCGATTATAGGTGTGCTGTTATTCAAAAACTGTTTAGAACTTATCTAAATTCACCACAACAGCCACGCCGATACAAAATAAAGCTACATACACGGTAAACCAAATAATCATGTGCTTAAATGCTTTGTCTGAAATACTGCTATCGGCATATTTCTGTGGTTTGCGTGAGTTATCTTCTTGCATATCGACTCCAATCTAGCCAGATTATGGGGATATACAGATTATGTAAAATTCTAAAGCATTGCTGTAGATACAAAATATTCATTAAAAACTATAACAGTTGATTTTAGATACATGCCAATCTGTTATAAAAACAGAAATTATTTAATGTTTTAAACCTAAAAATAGATCAAAATAAGTAACAGCTGCAAAAAATGCTTGAGTCATACCATGTATAAATCTGAACAATTGGCGTTGAACATTCGGCAACTCATTGAAAATGGTGCATGGAAAGCACATAGCAAGTTACCTTCGTTAAGAGAACAATCACAAATCAGTGGTTATAGCTTAATGACCGTGCTAAACGCTTATCAAGAACTTGAAGCTCAGGGATTGGTTTACGCTAAACAAAAGTCGGGGTTTTATGTCGCAGAACGTCTCAATCAAACTGAACGACCTGTACCAAGCAGTTTGAGTTTAAATGCACATATTCAAATGAACTCTTTGGTCTTTGGCTATTTAAAATCAATTCAGTCTGCAGATGTCAGTCCTTTAGGCTCTGCCTTTCCCAATGCAGAATTACTGTTTAACCCAAAGTTAATGCAAATTTTAGCGCAGCACGCCAAGCGAAAAAGCAGTTATTTTAGCCACGACCACATGCCACCGGGCAATTATGAATTAAGAACCATAATTGCAAATCGCTACTGTTTACAAGGCATACCCACCCATGCAAATGACATTGTCATTACATCTGGCGCATTAGATGCGCTCAATTTGTCATTACAAGCTTTGACCAAACCTGGAGATTTTATTCTATTACAAGAAACTATTTTTTATGGTGCATGGCAAGCGGCTGAACGTCTTGGTTTACAGGTGATTACCATTCCAGAACACCCTGTTTCAGGTTTCGATTTAGACTCATTTGAACAAGCCTTAAAACAATACCCAATTAAAGTCTGCTGGTTGATGTTGAATATTCATAACCCTATTGGCTTTAGTGTCAGAGATGAAATTAAGCAACGTATTGCGAGTTTGCTTGAAGAATATCAAGTGTATTTAATTGAAGATGATGTCTATCAAGAATTGTATTACGGTACGCAAAAACCACTGCCCATGAAGTATTTTGACCGACAACAACGTGTACTGCATTGCGCTTCTTTTTCTAAAACTTTGGGTTCTGCTGTGCGGGTCGGTTGGGTTTATGCAGGTCAATTTTCCAATGCTATTCAGCATTTGCAACTCATGAGCACGGTTTCTGCAAGTCCCTTACTGCAAAATACTTTGGTGGATTTTCTTTCGCATCATCATTATGAAAAACATTTGCGTCAATTACGCAAACAATTGGAAAAACATAAAAAAGTGTTTTATCAGCAATTGAAACAGCGCTTAAACCCAGCTTGTAAAATTCACTACTATTCTAGTGGTTACTTTTTATGGATTGAACTGCCTGCATATATAGATGGCTATACGATTTATCAGCAAGTGATTCAAAATAAGATTGGCATTGCGCCAAGTCAGTTGTTCCGTTCTGAACAGGTCAGCCAGAACTTTATTCGTTTAAACTGTTCTTTTGCTTGGAACAGTGATATTGCGACTGCACTGGATGTTTTGTCTGCGGTAATACAGCAACACATCACCCAATATACTCATGCCTAAAATTACAGAGCCGATCACCCGACAACAAAAAAGAGCCGAGTTTTTCACTCAGCTCTTTTGAAAGTTTGTATCTAGTTCAAACTTAGAAGTTATAAATGGCAACCGCATTAATTCGGTTGTCTTCACCTGTTTTACTGCCGTTTGCAGCTTCACCAAATGCTTCACGCTCACCGTAGACATATTCCAAGCCAAAGCTTAATGGTTTACGCGGGCTATAGAAAATATTTACCCAGCCTTGCCATAACTCTTTGTTAATGCTTGTTTTATCTGATGTTGCAGCTATATAGTTAGGGTCTTTATCAAAACTCATATAACCATAGCCGAGTGTACCGTGAATTTGATCCGTAAATTTTTGGGTAATACCCACCATAATTGAATCAAATTCACTTTGGATCAAACTACCATCTTTGACTAAGACGCCTGGATTAGTGAATGTTACGAAACTACTATCACCCTTAACATGGTAATAATCGGCTTTTAAGGTTGTACCAGGGACAACTTCATATTTTGCACCTACACCCACACCCCATGCCATTTCTTCTTCAGAATTAACACGTTTTTCATGCCCCATAGCACGAACACTAACATTTAAATTATCTGCAAATTGATGATTTAAACGTGCTGTTAATGCAGGTAAACGCTGATCAATCACTTTATCTGTGACCAACTTATCTTTAGGATCTTCAACAGCCACCACCAAATTGGTTTGTGGGCTAAATTTTGTGGTGTGACGAACCTGTGGTGTACGTTTTACCGAGCCACCAACAAATGCCAATGCATCAATGGTTTCAGGCATATAGTCTGGAATAGCAAAGTTTGACCAAGTTTGACCAATTAACCAGTTACCGTAATTTAAGTAGGCATGGCGAATACGTAAGTTATCAAGTTTACTTCCGCCAAGGAAATCAACTTCAATTTTACCTTTTAGGTCTTGATCACCCACAGGACTCTTGAAATCCAAACCTAAGCGTGTAGCAGAAAGCGTTGATCTTAAACGATCGCTTTGTTCGTTATTGCCTTCTAGTGGAACACCATGAATTTGGTTATATGGCATATCCACAGCACCACCTTCAACCTGATAAGACGCATCTAAACGCACATTACCATATAAGTTAAACTCAGCACCTTTGGCTGTTTTCAGAATCGAACTTGGGCTTGCTGAACTGCGTTGTACATTGGCAATTGCATTTGCTGTTTGCGTATTTTGTACTTTTTGCTGTTCTATCAGACCACGTAAAGCTTGAACTTCCTGTCTAAGTTGCTCAATTTCCGTTTGCTGTTGGGTCTGCGCCTGAGCTGCAACACTCATACCGCCCATACTCAATGCAATCATGCTCATCATGAGCGTGCGCTGCATTGTTGGTCGAACCGTTGTAGATTGAAAATTTAAAGATTGGGTTAATGTTTTCGCGTTCATCCTAAACTCGCTTGTTATTGTGCCATCAAATTCTAGCAACAGATCACCATCGCTTACGATGGCGATCTATATCATTGATGACGAAAGATTAATTGAAAGGTATAGAAATTATTGGGTTGCTTTTTGTGCAATTGGATTGCTTTCTACCGCAGGCTCTGCAAGGGCTTTCGCATCTACTGAAGCTTTTAAATTCACCATGAAGATCGCTAAAGCAGCAATTACACCTGGAATCGCAATAGCAAAGAAGTTCATTTGGTGCGGTAAATTCATGGTCAATAATGCGCCAGTTAAGACTGGTCCAACGATCGCGCCGATACGACCAATACCTGATGCCCAGCCCATACCTGTAGAACGTACAGTAGATGGGTAATATTGTGCGACGAAAGTATAAAGCAAGATTTGTGAACCAATGGTTGCTGCACCAGCAACTGCAATTAAGGTGTACAACACAATTTGTGGACTGTTAAAGCCAAGCAGAATTAATGCTGCTGCGCCACAGATAAACATAATGGTGAGTACTTTTTTGATATGGAAGCGGTCAGCCAATGCACCACCACCAATTGCGCCAATCATGCCACCAATATTCAGAGCGAATAGGAAGATCATACTTGCGCCCAATGAATAACCTGCTTGGATCATCAATTTTGGTAACCAGCTGCCCAAAGCATAAACCATTAACAAGCACATGAAGAATGCGATCCAGAACATGAACGTACTGAACATACGACCTTGTTGGAACAATGCTTTTACAGGTGCTTCATCGCCTTTAGTCACTTCATTCAGTACAAACTCAGTGTCACCATTTAATTGTTGGCTTGGCGAAATTTTTTGCACAATACTGCGGGTTTGCTCAATTTCTTTCTTGTTGGTCAAATACATAAGTGACTCAGGCAAGAATTTCCAAATTAACGGTAAAGCCACCAATGGAATAATTGCGATGTAGAACATGATTTTCCAGCCAAACTCTGGCACTAACCATGCACCCAACAATGCTGAAGTCATACCGCCAATGGCATAACCACTAAACATCAGCGCAACTAAAGTACTGCGAATACGCTTTGGCGCATATTCAGTCATTAGTGCCACTACGTTTGGCATTACACCGCCAATACCTAAGCCTGCAAGGAAACGTAAAATACCAAATTCAACAGGGTTGGTCGCAAATGCGCCAAGGAAGGTAAAACCACTAAAAATAGCCACACAGATCATGATGGTCTTTTTACGACCTAACTTGTCCGATAAGGTACCGAAGGTCATGGCACCAAACATCATGCCAAACAATGCCGTACTGGCCAGTAAACCTGCTTGTACTGCACTGAGCGCCCACTCTTGCATCAGTAGTGGTAATGCAACCCCATAAATGACCAAGTCGTAACCGTCAAAAATAATGATCATCAAACACCAAAACAATACGCCCCAATGGAATGGCGTGAACTTGGCCTCGTCAATCAAGGTATTAATATTAATTTTATTGCTTTGCATCTTGCTTCACCTCCTAATTGTGAAGTCCGTTACTCCAACTCAGATGCACACAATGAATAATAAGTTAAAATTTGTCCAAAACTGAATAGGCATGGATACATACCTAAAAAGTCTATAGCTTTGTAAGATATTGATTTTAAAATAGATAAAAATAACAAGGCGAAAAAAAATACTGTAATGTGATGCTTAAAAAAGTTTTTTCAGGCAATTCACATAACAGTATTTTGTTAAAAATATCTGTGCTTTTATATAAAAAATATAGTTATAAATATTTGTTTTATATGGCTTTACTAGAATACATTGCGATCATAAGTAACTGCTTCCAAATCATAAACTTGATAAATGCAGTCAAACAAAGATCGAATGTCTTCACTTTCATCCATATTACGAATTGCCATAAACACAGGACTTACAGCCGAGTCATCTAATAAAGGTATAAAGTGCAAATGTGCCAAATGAATATTTTGTGCGCTTTCTGGCACGATACACAAGCCCTCACCTGCAGCAACAAAACCCAACGCCAATTGTAATTCACGCACTTCACGAATTTTGCGAGGTTCTAAACCATACTCAGAAAACACGCCACGAATTTGGGTAGAGAAGTTTGGCTTGTTGTGATTTGGATATAAAAATAGTTGTTGATCAACAACATCCGCCAAATATACACCTTCTTTTTGTGCCGCAAATGGGTGGCTCGAATGTACTGCAACCATCAAGCGTTCTTCACGTAATAAGATACGTTTAACTGCAGGATCAGAAATTCTTAAGCGTCCAAATCCAACATCTATACGCCCTTCTTTAAGTGCCTGAATTTGGTCATTGGTGGTCATTTCCACCATTTCTATTTTTAAATGCGGATGCTGCTGCTTAAACAAATACACAATTCTTGACAATAATCCGAACAATAAAGAACCAACGAAGCCAATAGTCACAGTACGACCAGCAATACCGACACGTTTTGTCATCGACTTGATTTCTTCCGCATTAGACAAAAGTTTAACGGCATGTTGGTAAAAGAATTGGCCTGCTTCGGTGGTCTTAAGCGGTCTACTTCCACGCTCAAATAGTTGAATTCCAAGCTCTTGTTCTAAATTTTGGATCTGTCTGCTCAAAGGTGGTTGAGCAATAAAGAGTTTTTCTGCTGCCTTGGTGAAACTTTGCTCTTCTACAACAGCAACAAAATAACGTAAATGTCTGAGTTCCATAGCTCAAAATACCTTTCAAGTATAAAAAAATGCAAATTTGATCTTCGACCAATGCAATTTATTCTTTTAAGGTATATCACATAACTGTAATAAAGCAATGATATGAAGGGCAAACCATGTATAAGTCAGTAGAAACTTTGCTGGTGGAAATACCAACCATCCGTCCACATAAGATGGCGGTTGCAACCATGCAAACCCAAACCCTGGTATTAGTCAAAATCACCACTGAAGATGGTTTTGTTGGCTGGGGCGAAGCGACCACAATTGGTGGCTTGGGCTATGGTGAAGAAAGCCCAGAAAGTGTGAAAACCAATATTGAAACATATTTCGCACCATTGCTAAAAACTTTAGCTGGCTTGAACGTTGCGCAAACTTTACAGGTCATTAAAAAGAATATCAATGGTAACCGTTTTGCGAAATGTGCCATCCAAACTGCTTTATTAGATATTCAAGCACAACGCTTAAACCAACCTTTAAGTGAAATTTTAGGTGGTCGTCTACGCAACTCTGTTCCTGTGTTATGGGTGCTTGCATCTGGCGATACAGAAAAAGACATTGCTGAAGCGCAAAAAATGATTGCGGCAAAACGCCACAACACTTTCAAACTAAAAATCGGTTCACGCCCTGTAGAGCAAGACGTTGAACACGTATTAGCCATTAAACAAGCTTTAGGTAAAGACGTTTCTATTCGTGTAGACGTTAACCGTGCTTGGTCAGAACTTGAAGCCATTAAAGGTATCCAACTTCTACAAGATGGTGGTGTAGACCTGATTGAACAGCCATGTGCAATTGACAACATTGATGCCATGGAGCGTTTAACTCGCAAATTTGATATTGCCATCATGGCAGACGAATCATTGATGGGCCCACAAAGTGCTTATCAATTAGCGAAACGCAATGCGGCATCTGTTTTTGCAGTAAAAGTTGCACAGTCTGCTGGTCTGATTGAAGGCTGTGAAGTGGCAACGATTGCACAGTTGGCAGGTATCGACCTATATGGCGGCACCATGCTTGAAGGCCCTGTAGGCACAATTGCATCTGCACACGTGTTCTCTACCTTCCAAAATTTAGCTTATGGCACTGAATTATTTGGCCCATTGCTGCTAACAGAAGAAATTTTAAAAACTCCGCTTCAGTACCAAGACTTTGAATTACACCTTCCAACAGGTGCAGGTCTAGGCATTGAACTGGATGAAGACAAAATTGACAACTTGCGTCGTCAGTAATTAGGAGAAACCCATGCTTTTCCACGTACGTATGGATGTAAACATTCCATTGGATATGCCAGCTGAAACAGCCAACGAAATCAAAGCCGTTGAAAAAGCCTATTCACAGGAATTACAGCGTCAAGGCAAGTGGCGTCATATTTGGCGTATTACTGGCCAATATTCAAACATCAGTATTTTTGATGTAGAGAGCAACGAAGAACTACACAACATTTTACAAGGTCTTCCACTCTACCCTTACATGAATATTGAAGTGATGGCATTGAACCGCCACCCATCTTCAATTCGTGAAGATGACACCTGATACAACACAGGTACTGGAATAAATCATTTATTCCAGTACCAAAGAAATACACATATTTAACACCGAGTAAACAAGGAATGTGGCAGCTAAATATCTCTTTATTTAAGTCCAGAGATATTCGCCACCACAGCGCACACCTCTAAGGAGTAACAAAATGGATCGTCAAACCATTGAAAATGTAGTTAAAGCTTGTAACGTGGACACTTCAGAAGGTCCAGTAAATGCACGTGTACAACAGGTACTTGTTCGTTTAGTTACAGATTTATTCCAAGCGATTGAAGACTTAGATTTAAGCCAATCTGAAGTTTGGAAAGGTATTGAAACTATCATTGATATTGCAAAAGCTGATGAGTTTGCATTGATGGGTTCTGCTGTAGGTCTTGAACACTTCCTAGACTTACGTGCTGACGAAGCTGACGCGAAAGCAGGCTTGACTGGTGGTACGCCACGTACAATTGAAGGTCCATTGTATGTTGCTGGTGCGCCTGAATCTACTGGTTTTGCTCGTATGGACGATGGTTCTGAAGAAGGCAAAATCCCAACTTTAATCATTGACGGTACAGTAACTGACACTGACGGCAACATCATTCCTGGTGCTAAAGTTGAAGTATGGCATGCAAACAGCCACGGTAACTATTCATTCTTTGATAAGTCACAAAGCCACTTCAACCTACGTCGCTCAATCTTAGCTGATGAAAAAGGTCAATATGTTGCTCAAACAACTATGCCTGTAGGTTATGGCTTAAACCCTGAAGGTCCACTTCAAGGTGTATTGAACCAAATCTCTCGTCACGGTCAACGTCCAGCACACGTGCACTACTTCATCTCTGCACCTGGCTACCGTAAGCTTACGACTCAGTTCAACATCGAAGGTGATAAATACCTTTGGGACGACTTCGCATTCGGTACTCGTGAAGGTCTAGTTGCTGAAGCTGTAGACGTAACTGACGAAGCTGAAATCGCACGTCGTGGTTTGAAAGGTCCTTTCAAATACATCCAATTCAACGTTGTTCTTCAGAAAGATAAAGAAGGCGCTCCTTCTACTGAAGTTGAACGTCGCCGCGCAAGCGCATAATTTGAATGGAATCGGGATGTAATCATTAGATTCATCCCGATGACTTCCCCTCCTTGGAAAGTCGGAGAAAGGACATGCCTCGTATTCCTGTAATTAACACCAGCCACTTAGACCGCATTGATGAGCTATTGGTTGATGATTTTGAATCTGGTGAATTTAAACTACACCGTTCAGTATTCACAGACCAAGCCCTGTTTGACCTAGAAATGAAATACATTTTTGAAGGCAACTGGGTTTATTTGGCACACGAAAGCCAAATTCCAAACAACAATGACTACTACACCACATACATTGGCCGTCAGCCAATCATCATTGCACGTAACCGCAATGGCGAATTAAATGCCATGATCAATGCGTGTTCACACCGTGGTGCACAGTTATGTCGTTACAAGCGTGGTAACAAAGCAACTTATACTTGCCCATTCCACGGTTGGACTTTCAACAACTCTGGTAAGTTGTTAAAAGTGAAAGACCCTGCCGATGCGGGTTATTCAGATTGCTTCAACAAAGACGGTTCACACGACTTGAAAAAAGTTGCCCGTTTTGAAAGCTATAAAGGTTTCTTGTTTGGTAGCTTGAACCCAGATGTTCCTTCTTTAGAAGAATACCTAGGTGAAGCAACTAAAATCATTGACATGATTGTAGGTCAATCACAACAAGGTCTTGAAGTTTTACGTGGTTCTTCTACTTACACTTATGAAGGTAACTGGAAGTTAACTGCTGAAAACGGTGCCGATGGTTACCACGTGTCTGCAGTACACTGGAACTACGCTGCAACAACTCAGCAACGTAAAGAAAAAGAAGCTGGCGACAACATTCGTGCTATGAGCGCAGGTTCATGGGGAAAACAAGGCGGTGGTTCTTACGGCTTTGAAAATGGTCACATGCTACTTTGGACACAATGGGCTAACCCAGAAGACCGTCCTAACTTTGCCAAGAAAGACGAATACACCGAGCAATACGGTGAAGCGATGGCGAAATGGATGATCGAACGTTCACGTAACTTGTGTCTATATCCAAACGTGTACTTCATGGATCAGTTCGGTTCACAAATTCGTGTGTTACGTCCGCTGTCTGTAGATAAGACTGAAGTGACTATTTACTGTATCGCACCTGTGGGTGAAGAGCCAGAAGCACGCGCACGCCGTATCCGTCAATACGAAGATTTCTTTAACGCATCAGGTATGGCAACCCCAGACGATCTTGAAGAATTCCGTGCATGTCAAGCAGGTTACGCAGGTATCGCACTTGAGTGGAACGATATGTGCCGTGGCTCTAAGCACTGGATCCAAGGTCCAGACGATGCAGCCAACGAAATTGGTTTAAAACCAAAACTTTCTGGTATTAAAACTGAAGACGAAGGTTTATACCTTGCTCAGCACCAACACTGGTTAGAACTCATCAAACAAGGCATCGCAACTGAAAAAGAAATTGCGGCATCTACTGAAGGAGAAAACGCATGAGCGACATCACTTTAGAAAAAGTTGCACAGTTCCTTTATCAAGAAGCTCGCTTTTTAGATGATGAGCAATGGGATGAGTGGTTACAGTGCTACGCTCCTACTGCTTCTTTCTGGATGCCAGCTTGGGATGACGATGACCAATTAACTACAGATCCACAGTCTGAAATCTCTTTGATTTACTACCCAGACCGTCAAGGTTTGGAAGACCGTGTGTTCCGTATCAAAACTGAACGTTCGTCTGCAACCATGCCAGACACACGTACGAGCCACAACATCAACAACATTGAAATTGTTGAACGTGATGGCGATAAAGTGACTGTACGTTTTAACTGGAACACCTTGAGTTTCCGTTACAAAACCAACTACAGCTACTTTGGTATGTCACGCTACGAAATCGACTTTTCTGGCGACAAACCACAAATTTTAAGCAAGTACGTGGTGCTGAAAAACGATTACATCAACCAAGTAATCGACATTTATCACCTCTAAGACTGTATTGATTTACAGCTAGGTAAACCTTTCAGCCAGATGGAATTTTGGCTGAAAGGTCAAGTTTTAAAGATTTCTACAGGATATTCAGCCATGTCAAACCACAATATTGCACTTCAATTTGAAGATGGCGTTACACGTTTTATTTCTGTTACAGATGGTGAAACACTGTCAGACGCAGCTTACCGTCAAAAGATCAATATTCCTTTGGACTGCCGTGACGGTGCATGTGGAACGTGCCGTGCGTTTTGTGAATCAGGTTCGTATGACATGCCTGAAGAAACTTATATTGAAGATGCATTGACACCAGAAGAAGCTGAACAAGGCTATATTCTTGCATGCCAATGTAAACCAACTTCAGACGCAGTATTCCAAATTCAAGCCACTTCTGATGTATGTAAAACTGAAATTCATGCATTTGAAGGTACTTTGGCTCGTGTCGAAAACTTATCTGACTCGACCATTACTTTTGACATTCAGTTAGATGAAGGTCAACCAGACATTCACTTCCTTGCAGGTCAATACGTGAATGTGGGTATTCCTGGTACAACAGAAACCCGTTCATATTCTTTCAGCTCTAAGCCTGGTAACCGCTTAACTGGTTTTGTAGTACGTAACGTACCAAACGGCAAAATGAGCGAATTCTTAAGCCAAAATGCCAAAGCTGGCGACAAAATGACCTTTACGGGTCCATTTGGTAGCTTCTACTTACGTAATGTAGCACGCCCTGTAGTGATGTTAGCAGGTGGTACAGGTATTGCACCATTTATGTCTATGCTGCAAGTACTTGAAGAAAAAGGTTCTGAGCACCCTGTACGTTTAGTTTTTGGTGTGACCAATGACTTTGACTTGGTTGCAATTGAAAAATTAAACGAACTACAAGAAAAATTCTCTTGGTTCGAGTACCGCACTGTAGTGGCAAATCCAGAATCTGCACACGAGCGTAAAGGTTACGTGACTGGCCATATCGAAAACGAATGGCTCAACGGTGGTGATGTAGACATCTACCTATGTGGTCCAGTGCCAATGGTAGAAGCGGTACGTGGCTGGTTAGATGCAGAAAGTGTTAAACCTGCAAGCTTCCTATTTGAAAAATTCTCTGCCAACTAAGTTTGTTATACAGTCTAGAAACATAGTCGGAGAATACAATGAATCGCACAAAAAGATTTGAAAACAAAGTTGTAATCGTGACTGGTGCCGCTCAAGGCATTGGTCGCGGTGTGGCTTTACAAGTGGCAAGTGAAGGTGCCCAAGTGGTTATGGCAGACCTTTCTCCCTATGTAGAAGAAGTGTTAGCTGAAATTGAAGAGCTTGGTGGCGATGCTGTTACTGTAAAAGCCAATCTTGAAACTTTTGCAGGTGCAGAATCTGTGGTTGCTAAAGCACTTGAAACCTATGGTCGTGTTGATGTGCTCATCAACAACGTAGGCGGTGCAATTTGGATGAAACCTTTTGAAGAATTTTCTGAAGAAGAAATTATCAAAGAAGTGAATCGTTCATTGTTCCCTACTATGTGGTGCTGCCGCGCAGTATTGCCTGAAATGGTGAAAAACCAGAAAGGTACCATTGTAAACGTATCTTCAATTGCAACACGTGGTATTAACCGCGTGCCATATTCGGCGTCTAAAGGTGGTGTAAACGGTTTAACCGCTTCCCTCGCCTTTGAACATGCCAAAGATGGTATTCGTGTGAATGCTATTGCAACTGGCGGTACAGAAGCGCCACCACGTAAAGTGCCACGTAATGCCAACCCACTTTCAGAATCTGAAAAAGAGTGGATGCAACAAGTGGTCGATCAAACCATTGATCGTACCTTCTTGGGTCGCTATGGCACCATTCAGGAACAAGTGAATGCGATTCTGTTCCTTGCTTCTGATGAGTCATCGTACATGACAGGTACCGTTGTACCTGTAGGTGGTGGTGATCAGGGCTAAGCCAAGATCATGACCAACTTCAACAGGATCATTGCTTGACGCAAGGAGGCAAATCGTCAATGAGTCACCTGTTCCAAACTTTAAAAAATGACTGGTCAATTTCAGCCACTGTTGCAGGATTCTTAGCAGTGCTGATCTCCTATTCAGGGCCATTGATCATCTTTTTCCAAGCGGCACAGCAAGCCCAAGTTTCCCCAGACATGATGATTTCATGGATTTGGGGAATTTCTATTGGTGCTGCTGTCGCAGGTATCTTTTTGTCCATTAAATACAAAGTGCCTGTGGTCACCGCTTGGTCTGCACCCGGTACCGCATTGCTGGTCACACTGTTTCCCGATATTACCCTGAATGAAGCAGTTGCAGCCTACATCACCTCTGCTGTGGTGATTTTTTTGATTGGAATCACAGGTTATTTTGACAAACTCCTGTCTTGGATTCCGCAAGAAATCGCAGCAGGCATGATGGCAGGTATTTTGGTTCAATTTGGCTTAGGCTTATTTACTGCAACCGATACCCTGCCATACATTGTATTTGGGATGCTAGCGGTATTTTTATTGGCAAAGCGTTTTAGTCCACGTTATGCCATGATTTGGGTGCTTGCTGCAGGCATTATACTCAGCTTAATGCTCGGTAAAATTAACCCTGTCACCACCAATTTTAGTTTGGCAATTCCACAGTTTATTGCACCTGAATGGACGTGGAATTCAACCTTAAACTTGGCATTACCTTTAATTTTAGTCAGCTTGTCTGGGCAGTTTTTACCGGGTATGGCAATTATTAAAATTAGCGGTTATGACATGCCTGCTAAGCCTATTATTAGTGCGACCAGTATCGCTTCTCTTGCCGTTGCGTGTGTGGGAGGAATTACCATTGTACTTGCCTCTATTACTGCAGCATTATGCTTAGGTAAAGATGCGCACGAACTGAAAGAAAAGCGATATATTGCAGGTGTTGCAAACGGTATTTTCTATATTTTAGGTGGGTTATTTGCGGGTAGCATCGTCATGCTATTTAGCCTATTGCCCAAAGAACTGATTGCAGCTTTGGCTGGACTTGCACTTTTGGGTGCAATTGCCACCAATATTTCAGTTGCAATGAGTAAAGAATCACAGCGTGATGCAGCCCTCATCACCTTTTTAGCAACTGCCTCTGGCATGCAGTTTTTAGGGCTAAGTTCTGTATTTTGGGGCATCTGTATTGGTTTGATCGCACATTGGGTATTAACCAAACGCGACAACTCAGCAGCACCCCTACCTTCAACTCAAAGTTCCAAAAGTTAATGGACAGGCAATTGTCTAGGACACATTATGATTGATAAAAGTCAAACTTCTTTAACAGAAGTCCTTTCGCAAATTAAAGATGGTTCAACCATCATGATTGGTGGTTTTGGTACCGCAGGTCAGCCAGCGGAACTCATTGATGGTTTGATTGAACTTGGCATCAAAGATTTAATTATTGTAAACAACAACGCAGGTAATGGTGACTACGGTTTAGCGAAACTGCTAAAAGCTGGCGCGGTACGTAAAATTATCTGTTCATTCCCACGTCAGTCTGACTCTTGGGTATTTGATGAACTTTACCGCGCAGGCAAAATCGAGCTTGAACTGGTGCCGCAAGGTAACTTGGCATGCCGTATTCAGGCTGCAGGTATGGGTCTAGGTCCAATCTATACCCCTACAGGTTTTGGTACTTTACTTGCAGAAGGCAAACCAACCTTAAATTATGAAGGTAAAGACTACGTACTAGAAAACCCAATCCGCGCAGACTTTGCTTTAATTAAAGCACAGCAAGGCGACCGTTGGGGTAACTTGGTGTACCGTAAATCTGCACGTAACTTTGGCCCAATCATGGCGATGGCTGCCGATGTGACAATTGCACAGGTTTCTGAAGTGGTTGAGTTAGGCGCGTTAGATCCTGAACACATCATCACTCCGGGTATTTTCGTTCAGCACGTTGTTGCCGTTGGCGCAAAACAACCTGAACAATCTGCATAACTGTCACGTGAAGGAGAACATCATGAGCTATACCAAATTAACACGTGATCAAATCGCTGAACGTGTGGCACAAGACATTCCAGACGGTGCTTATGTCAACCTCGGCATTGGCTTACCAACTAAAATTTCAAACTACCTGCCTTCAGACAAAGACGTATTCTTACACTCTGAAAACGGTTTATTGGCTTTCGGTCCACCACCTCCTGCAGGTGAAGAAGACCCTGAGTTAATCAACGCAGGTAAAGAATTCGTGACCATGCTAACAGGCGGCTCATTCTTCCATCATGGTGACTCTTTTGCCATGATGCGTGGCGGTCACTTAGACATCGCAGTATTGGGTGCATTCCAAGTGGCTGAAAATGGCGACTTGGCAAACTGGCACACAGGTGCGCCAGATGCGATTCCTGCTGTTGGTGGCGCAATGGACTTAGCCGTTGGTGCGAAAAAAGTCTTTATCACAACCGATCACGTCACCAAAAAAGGTGAACCAAAAATCGTGGCTGAATTGACTTACCCAGCAACTGGCTTGAAATGTGTAGACCGCATTTACACTGACTTATGTGTGATTGACGTAACTCCTGAAGGTATGAAAGTTCTTGAAAAAGTTGAAGGCTTGAGCTTTGAAGAATTACAGTCATTGACTGGTGCAAAGCTGATTGATGCGACTCAGGCTTAATCGTCTTTAAATATAATTTTTAATCCCCCTAAATCCCCCTTTTTCAAAGGGGGACTTCCATCAAGTAATTTTAGGTGGGAATCTCCTCCCTTTTTTAAAGGGAGGTTGGGAGAGATTAAGATATTTGGAAAATAAAATATGAAAAACGCATATATCGTCGATGCCATCCGTACCCCATTTGGTCGTTATGCAGGTGGTTTAGCTCCAGTCCGTGCTGATGACTTAGGCGCATTACCGATCAAAGCACTTATGCAACGCAATCCATCTGTAAACTGGGAACAAGTTGATGACGTGATTTACGGCTGTGCCAACCAAGCAGGTGAAGACAACCGTAACGTGGGTCGTATGTCTGCACTTTTAGCAGGTTTACCGTACCAAGTGCCAGCAACCACTGTAAACCGTTTATGTGGTTCATCGCTAGACGCAATTGCAATGGCCGCACGTGCAATTAAAGCAGGTGAAGCAAACCTGATTATTGCAGGTGGTGTTGAATCAATGAGCCGCGCTCCATTTGTGATGGGTAAATCAGAATCTGCTTATGGTCGTAGTCAAAAAATTGAAGACACCACAATGGGCTGGCGTTTCATTAACCCGAAACTCAAAGAAATGTACGGCGTAGAAACTATGCCGCAAACTGCTGAAAATGTAGCGGAACAGTTCAATATTAACCGTGCCGATCAAGACTTGTTTGCTCTAACCAGCCAACAACGTACTGCAGCTGCACAAGCACGCGGTTTCTTTGACAAAGAAATTATTGCAGTGGAAATTCCACAACGTAAAGGCGAGCCTGTCGTTGTTGCTGCAGACGAACATCCACGTGCATCAACCACAGCAGAAGCATTGGCAAATTTAAAGCCAGTGGTAAAAGCAGACGGTACTGTGACTGCAGGTAACGCGTCAGGTATTAACGATGGTGCGGCTGCCCTACTGATTGCTTCTGAAGAAGCGGTTGCACAACACGGCTTAAAACCACGTGCCAAAATCATTGCTTCAACTGTTGTTGGTGTTGAACCACGTATTATGGGCTTTGGTCCTGCGCCTGCAATCAAAAAATTGTTGGCACAAACAGGTTTGACCATTGAACAAATGGACGTGATTGAACTGAACGAAGCCTTTGCTGCACAAGCATTAGCATGTACTCGTGACTTAGGCATTGAAGATGGTTCAGAGAAAGTCAATCCAAACGGTGGTGCAATTGCTTTAGGTCACCCACTTGGTGCATCTGGTGCGCGTTTAGTCACTACAGCACTGAACCAACTTGAACAAACTGGCGGTAAATACGGTTTATGTTCAATGTGTATTGGTGTTGGTCAAGGTATTGCTTTGATTATTGAACGTGTTTAATCCTCATTAAAAGTCCCCCTTTCATAAAGGGGGATTTAGGGGGATTTATAAGATTAAGGATTTAAAAAAAAATGCCAACTTTTACCTCAAATGATGCGCAAATCAATTACCAAACTTTTGGTGATGCTACAAAACCTGCACTGATTTTTTCAAACTCGCTGGGTACAAACTTCAAAATGTGGCAAGCACAGATTGATTTTTTCCAGCAAGACTTTTTTGTAATTTGCTACGACACACGTGGTCACGGTGCATCATCAGCTCCGCAAGGTCCATATAGCATTGATCAATTGGGTCAAGATGTTGTAAATCTACTCGATCACTTAAATGTTGAAAAAGCGGCATTCTGTGGTATTTCTATGGGCGGTTTAACAGGTCAATGGTTAGCGATTCATCGCCCTGAACGTTTTAATCAGGTGGTGGTGTGTAATACTGCGGCAAAAATTGGTCAAGAACAGGCTTGGAATGACCGTGCCGCATTGGTACGCGAACAAGGTTTACAACCGATTGCTTCGACTGCAGCATCACGCTGGTTTACTGAACCCTTTATCCAAAGCAACGCGACAGTGGTCAACAATCTTCAAAACGACTTGGCAGCTGGCAGCGCCGAAGGTTATGCGAGCTGTTGCGAAGCTTTGGCTAAAGCGGATGTACGTGAACAACTTAAAGACATCACTGTGCCTGTTTTAGTGGTTGCAGGTCAGCAAGACCCTGTGACAACAGTTGTCGATGGTCAATTTATGGTTGAACGTATTGCCAATAGCCAATTGTTTGAAATCAATGCATCGCACATTTCTAACGTAGAATTGCCAAATGAATTTAACCAAGCAGTGAAGCAGTTTATCCAAGCATAAAACTTCATTGTTATTGTTAATAAGTTAAAAGTTAAAAGTTAAAAGTTAAAAGTTAAAAGTTAAAAGTTAAAAGTTAAAAAAATAGAGTTCTTTCGAGAACTCTATTTTTTATAGATGAATCTGCAGTTAGACGAGCTGGACTTAAACTAACTCCACCGCAATCGCTGTGGCTTCACCACCGCCAATACATAAAGATGCCACGCCTTTTTTCGCGCCTATACGTTTCAATGCATGAATGAGCGTCACAATAATACGTGAACCTGAAGAACCTAGAGGATGCCCCAAAGCACATGCACCACCCTGAATATTCACTTTGGCAGGGTCTAAATCAAAAGCATCTATCGCAAGCATGGTTACCATGGCAAAGGCTTCATTAATTTCCCACAAATCTACATCGGCAACCGACCACCCTGCTTTATCTAGCACTTTTTGAATCGCCCCTACAGGAGCAAGAGTAAACTCAGAAGGATGTTGTGAATGTGTCGCGTATGCCACAACTTTTGCAAGCGGTTTTAAGCCACGCTCTGCCGCAACCACATCTGATGTAATCACCAGAGCAGATGCGCCATCTGAAATAGAGCTGGCATTGGCGGCTGTAATCGTGCCATCTTTTTTAAATGCGGGACGCAAACTGCTAATTTTATCGACTTTGGCATTTAACGGTTGTTCATCCTGATCGACAATCACATCACCTTTACGTGAATGAACAGTGACAGGCACGATTTCATTTTTAAAATAACCGTTTTGAATGGCTTCTACCGCGCGGTTTAAAGAGCGAATTGCGTATTCATCCTGCTGCTCACGGGTATAGTTTTTCTTGTCTGCCATGTCTTGCGCCAGCACGCCCATCGACAAGCCTGTTTCAGCATCTTCTAAACCTTCCTGAAACATGTGGTCTGTGACTTTGCCGTGTCCCATACGGAAACCTGCACGTGCTTTATCTAGCAAATACGGCGCATTCGACATAGATTCCATACCGCCAGCGACCACAATCTGCGCTGAACCTGCCTGAATAGCATCGGCTGCCTGCATAACAGCTTTCATGCCAGAGCCACAAATTTTATTGATGGTGGTTGCACCTGTACTATCGGGTAAACCCGCTTGACGCATCGCCTGACGTGCAGGGCCTTGCTTCAAACCTGCAGGCAATACACAACCAAAAATTACTTCATCAATGTCAGTCCCACTTAAACCTGCACGTGCAACTGCGTGTTGAATTGCAACCGCGCCTAAATCGGGTGCTGTACAACTTGCCAGTGAACCTTGAAAGCCGCCCATTGCGGTACGTACAGCATCTACAATTACAATCATTTTTAGTCCCTTATTACCGTCTTTTTAAAGTGATTACCGTAAAAGCCATGCTTTTTAAAATTACAAATAACATCCCTGTGAGTTAGCAAGTAATTCACGTTAAATGTAAATCAAAAGATGAGCATTGCAATCTCGCAAAGTGCTGAATTGCTATGCTTGATTGATCTTAGACTTTTAGGCCTTGCTTATGAAAAATAGAATAAAAGTTTTAGAAATCCAATTTTATTTCACTAAAATGACCTGTTTGGTTCAGTTTTATTGACAACCGATTTGGCTTATGGATTGTGCTATTTTTCACATGATATTTTTTAAATTCATTGGTTCACTGATGAACATACGTTAAAACTTACCTTTTCAAGACCTTGGTGCTATTTTCAAGTTGCTCAAACTGCACTAGACTCCAACATGCTTAATTGGTTGTAATTGGAATATTGATTGATGACGACTCTACGCCAAGAAAATTTCCGACGTCGTAAAGAGAAAATTTTGGCAATGGCTGAGGTTTTATTACTGGAAAATCATAATGATATTACATTAAGTGAGTTGGCTGCAGAGTTAGATATTGCCAAAGGCACAATTTATAAATATTTCAAAAGTAAAAATCAGCTCTATTTAGAGTTAATTATTTTAAATGAACAGCGTTTATTGGATATTTCCAAACAGTATCACCATAACTTTCAAACTTATGTTTCGCAGTACATGCTGTATAACATGCTTAATTCCAACCGTACGATTTTGCTGCACTCGATTGAAGAACGCTTAACCAATAATGAACGTAAACTAAATGAATTGTTTGAACAGTTATACGATATTCGTGAGCAGCGTATTTTAGAAATTAAGGACATCACCCAAGCCTATTTAGAGTCCTTTAACAGCGCGATGTCGATCCGTGATTATCTGTCTTATATTTGGACAGTAACTTATGGTGCGTCGTTATTACTCAATTCTACCCATTATCAAAAAGCTATTGGGTCACGTGAACGCTTAATCAAGCTATATATTAATCAAGCACTGATGACGCCAGATAAAGTATCTGCGATTGTTTGATTTTTACATAGTTAGCTTCCTTGGATTCATTGCTGATCCCGCTAAATATTAGCGTCTAAGTAGAAAGAAATTTGCTTTTCAGAACGTATTAACTCACCTCATAAATTTATTCTCTAAATAAAAAATCCCAAAGTTCAAACTTTGGGATTTTTCAAATTCTTTTGACTGTCTAAAGACACATCATTCTGCACTAATATCTTCAAATAATACTGAAGATAAATAACGCTCACCACTGTCAGGTAAAATCACCACAATATTTTTACCTGCATTTTCAGGACGTGCCGCCAATTTTGCAGCAGCAGCCATTGCTGCACCACTTGAAATACCGACTAAAATACCTTCTTGGGTTGCTGTTTTACGCGCCCAGTCAATTGCTTCAGCACTTTCAATCGCAATCACTTCATCCACCAAATCTAAATCTAGGTTTTTTGGAATAAAGTTAGCGCCAATCCCCTGAATTTTATGTGGTGCAGGCGTAATGGCTTCACCACGCTTGGCCTGAGCGATAATTGGAGATTCAGCAGGCTCGACTGCAACAGTATGCAATGCCTGACCTTTTACCTTTTTGAAATAACGCGAAATACCAGAAATCGTACCGCCTGTACCTACACCTGCAACAAGAATATCGACCTTGCCGCCTGTTGCTGCCCAAATTTCTGGGCCTGTGGTTTCTTCATGAATTTGCGGATTGGCAGGGTTATTAAACTGCTGCGGCAAATAATAAGTTTCAGGATGTTCGGTTGCCAAACGCTCTGCTTCATCCACCGCGCCTTTCATACCTTTTGCAGGCTCAGTCAGCACCAAATTTGCACCCAACGCTTTCAACACCTTACGGCGCTCAATACTCATGCTTGCAGGCATCGTTAGTGTAATCTCATAACCTTTTGCTGCAGCTACAAATGCCAAAGCGATTCCTGTATTACCACTGGTCGGTTCTACAATATGCATACCTGCTTTTAACACGCCACGTTTTTCAGCATCGGCAATTAAAGCAGCACCAATACGGCATTTCACAGAAAATGCAGGGTTACGGCTTTCCACTTTGGCTAAAACCGTTGCATCGCCAGAAATTAAACGGTTAATGCGTACCAATGGCGTGTTACCAATCGCTTCTGCATTATTGCTATATACGGCAATCCCTAAATTTGCTGGTGTTGAAAAAGCTACATCTGTGGTCATGATTATTCCCTAAGTTATATCTATATAAACAAAATTTAAATTATCATACCTTTTTATAAAATTTTTGCCGATGTTTCACGAAAATTGTTTTATACAAAAATATGATTAGCTTTCAACAAAATGCGAATTAGAATAAAGAGATGACGACCTCAGTTTAATTGTCGATTTTCTCGGCACTTGGGTTTGAAATTCGCTATTTATTTTTTGACAATAGCAACACATAACAAAATGTAGGGAATGCAATGTCTAATAAACGTTACAGTCAGCTTTATCGTAATTTCACTAAAAAAATCTTAGATAAGATTGTGACGCCACAAGTATTAGGCACGACTGCAGAATTAGAACATCGTGTTGCACAAAGCTCTGAAAAAACACAATTTTGTTATGTGCTGCAAGATGCCTCTCTCAGCAATACCGTATTGATTGATCAGCAGACGCAATCTCGTGGTTTACCTTCTGTGTATGCGCCTTTAAACATTGCCGAGCATCAGGAAGACGATTCCATTTTGGTCTTGCGTGAGAAAAACCCACAGCACAGTGCTTATCACTACTCTGCTAAATTGATTCGACTCATTGAAACCTTAGAGCAACATCCTGAACATGATGTGTTGTTAGTTCCCGTAACTGTACTTTGGGGACGTTCACCCGAATACGAAGACTCTTGGTTTAAAGCATTATTTGCCGATGCATGGTCTACGCCAAACAAGCTTAAACAAACCATTAATATTTCGCTCTATTCACGTGATAACTACATCGAGTTTCATAAAGCAATTTCCTTACGTCAGCTTATTGAACAAGCCACACAACAACAACCACACTTATCGCCTGCGCACTTTATTGAGCAACATCTGGAACACAATTTTAATCAACACAAAGAAGCGATTTTAGGCCCAGACTTATCTGACCGCCGTAATTTGATTCATGCGTTGATGAAAAGTGAAGCAGTACAACAAGCTATTCGTAAAGAAAGTATCGAACAAAAAGTCAGTATGTTTGAAGCAGAAAACCGTGCTAAAAGCTATTTAACTGAAATTGTATCGGACTTTTCTTATTCGACTTTGCGTTTTGCTGAACTGGCACTGACCAAGCTTTGGACACAGCTCTATGATGGCATTGAAGTGCATCACTTTGACACGGTACGCGAACTCGCCAAAGACTATGAAATCGTCTATACCCCTTGTCATCGTAGCCACATCGACTATTTGTTGCTGTCTTATGTGATTTTTAATCGTGGCTTGATGGTGCCGCATATTGCAGCAGGTATTAATTTAAATTTACCAATTGTGGGTCAATTAATGCGTGGTGCAGGTGCGTATTTTATTCGCCGTACTTTCAGCGGCAATGAATTATACACCTCGGTATTTAAAGAATATTTACACAGTTTATTGTCACGCAACACCCCACTCGAATACTTCATTGAAGGTGGACGCTCACGTACAGGTTTATTGTTACCGCCGAAAAAAGGCATGTTGTCGATGACCATTCAAAGCCATTTACGCGGAGCAACCAAACCAATTGCATTTATTCCGACATATTTTGGTTATGAAAAACTGATTGAAGGCACATCCTATCTAAATGAATTAAACGGTAAACCGAAAGAAGCCGAATCTTTATGGGGTATTTTAAATTCTGCCCGTAAAATTGAAAAAGTCTTTGGTCAGGTCTATGTCAACTTTGGCGAACCTGTATTTTTAGATGATGTTTTAACTGCCAACCAAGCACGCGATGTAAAACTGAACATAAATGATGAACTACCGACCTCTGTGATTCACACGGTAGATCATACTGCGCATGCAATCTTGGAAAATATCAATAAAGCGGTGGTGATTAACCCAATCGCCCTCATCTCTCTGATTTTATTAAATGCCGATCAGCATGCATTGAAACAAGATGAGTTGCTCGCCCGAATTGAACAATATCGACGTTTGCTCAAACAATTGTGCTACGACCCACGTATGATTATTACGGGTTTAAATCCACAAGAAATTATTGAATATGCGCTAAAACTTAAACAAGTTGAGCGTTATAACCAAGATGGTGTAGAACAGATTCGAGTCGCAGAAAGCCAAAAAATCTTATTGAGCTATTTTAGCAATAATATTTTGCACTGCTTTATTTTGCCTGCGTGTGTAGCATTAATTGTGCAGCAGTTTAATGAACAAAATTTAGCATTATCATGCGCAGATTTAATGCAAAAACTGCAGGCGATTTATCCATATTTGAAGCAAGAGTTTTTCTTGGCATGGACGGCGCAAGAACTTTCTCAAGAAATCGAAAAAATTGTGGCGTACTTTATTCAGCAAAATTGGGTTACAGAAGCAAATCTGCAATTACAGCCGAACCCAGCTACACAGCATGAACTCTATGCCTTAGCTGAACTGGCAAAACCAAGTTTAAATAATTTCGTATTGATTCAAGGGCTTTTGCAGCGTTATAGCGCACACATCCCTTTAAATCTGAAAGTTTTGGAAAAAATGACCAAAACCGTATTACAACGCGCTGCAGATTCTGCACAATTTAAGTCTGCATATTATTTTGATAGTGCCACCTTAAAAAGTTTTATCAGCAGTTTAGATCAGCAAGCCTTGTTGCAACACAATGCTACGCAGATAAGCCTAGATGATACTTTTAGTGCAAAAATGTCGGAATACTTTGCTTGGTATAACCCAGAAATTCACGAATTGTTAGCTGCATCGAGTGAATTTAGTGAGAAAGAATTAAAAAGTTTTGAACAAGTGAAAAAATAGGTTTTATTGTAACTCAGCCACTTTTTTATCAATTTTTTGATTAGAATATCAGCCCATTATTTATGATTGGCTGATATCTTTTCTTAAATGATACTTGTTCTCATATATAAATAATGATTTATGTTATATAATTTATCTTCCACTCCCGCCTAATATATATTGGGTTAGCTGTAAATTAAGAGAATAAAACAATGAACGATGGTCTTGAAATCACATCAATGCGTGAATCTGCGGATACCGTTGTTGGAATTTTAAAATCTTTGGCGAATAGTGACCGTCTTTTAATTCTTTGTCATTTATCTCAACAAGAATTAAACGTATCGCAAATTGAAGAAATAACTCAAATTCATCAGCCTACTTTATCGCAACAATTAATGATGCTGCGTAAAAGTGATGTGGTGAATACCCGCCGTGATGGCAAGCAAATTTTTTATTCAATTAAAGATGAAAAAATGGTGCAGGTACTTAATACCCTCTATGCACTTTATTGCCCGCAGGTCTAAATGATAATGCCTGTATTATCAGGCATCACCATAAAACTTGAATACTCTCCTGCTATTTCAAAGACTTCTTAGCATTTTTTGTTCATAATATATCTAAATTTATGATTTAGATTTCAGTATGTCAGATTTCAATTCACGTTTGACTCGTGTACTACCTGCTTGGCAATGGCTGCGAAAATACAATGCAGAAACATTGAAATCTGATCTGCTGTCTGCGTTTATTGTCATTGCCATGTTGGTACCTCAAGGAATGGCCTATGCCATGCTTGCAGGTTTGCCTCCTGTCATGGGTTTATACGCGAGCGTGATCCCCATGATCATGTACGCCTTGGTTGGTGGCAGCGCAACCTTGTCCATTGGCCCAGTCGCCATTATTTCTATGATGACCTTTGCGACGCTCAATCCTTTATTTGAAGTCGGCTCGGCAGCTTATATTCAAGCAGCTTGTTTACTTGCCCTGATGGTCGGCATTATTTCACTACTTTTAGGTGTTTTTCGTTTCGGTTTTTTAATTCAACTCATTAGCCATCCTGTTATTAAAAGCTTCATTATTGCCTCTGCATTAATGATTGCGATTGGACAGCTTAAATTTCTTTTAGACATCCCCCTTAAAGCCAATAACTTACCTGAGTTCTTATACAGCTTTTGGAAATATATGGGACAAACCCATTTTTATAGCGTGCTCTTGGGTGTTGCTGCCATTTTATTTCTAATTTATGCCCCTAAAATCATCAACAGTAATGCCATTCGTGAGCGTGTTCGAGGTAGCGGCTTTATCTTAAAAGCCTTGCCATTGGTATTGGTGATCGGTTCAATTGCTTTGGTTTATTCATTGCATTTGCAACAAATCGGCATTAAAACAGTCGGAGAAATTCCTTCAGGATTTCCGCCTATTCAATTCCCTGAATGGAATGCACAACTTGTTCTACAACTCCTTCCTGGCGCAGCCATGATTGCCATGATCAGTTTTGTGGAATCTCTGTCTATTGCGCAAGCCACCGCCTTACAACAACGTAGTCACTTAAATAGCAATCAGGAACTGATTGCACTCGGTTTAGCCAATTTTGGCGCAGGTGTTAGCTCCTCTTTTCCCGTCACAGGCAGTTTGTCGCGTACCGTGGTCAATGCCGATGCAGGTGCAAAAACACCAATGGCAGGTGTATTTACCTCCATCGTGATTGTTATTGTCAGTTTATACTTCACGGGATTTTTCCAAGACTTACCACTGGCTGTTTTGGCTGCAACCATTATTGTTTCAATTTGGAAACTGGTCGAGTTCCAATCTTTTAAAGAAACTTGGCGTTATTCCAAAGCCGATGGTCTGGCCATGTGGGTGACGTTCTTTGGTGTTGTATTCATTGATATTTCGACAGGTTTAATTATTGGGATTGTGTCCACCTTTATTCTAATGTTGTGGCGTATTAGCCGACCACATATTGCGGTAATTGGTTTACTTGAAGGCACACAACATTTTCGTAATATTCAGCGGCATCAAGTGCGTACCGCGCCACACGTGCTATCCATGCGAATTGATGAAAATCTAACCTTTTTAAATGCCAATACTTTAAAAGGCTTTTTTATTAATCAAGTCAGCCAAAACCCTCAGTTAAAGCATGTAGTGGTGAATTGTTCGAGTATTAGCAGTATTGATTTAAGCGCACTCGAAATGCTGGAAGATTTAAATCTTGAACTAAAAAAATTGAATATTTGTCTGCATTTTTCTGAAATTAAAGGCCCGGTAATGGACAAATTACAACACTCAAAACTTTTGCAGCATTTAAATGGAAAAGTTTTTTTTTCACATTATTTAGCCATGCAAGAGCTTGCGCCTGAACTGACTTAAAGATCAAGAAATTGATCTTTAATTTTATCTTTAAAACTGGATGTTCAACACACATACTTTTTGATCAATGAGTACTTTTATCTTGCTGAAATTTAAACAGTTTAATAAATATCACTTTTAAAAATATAGACTTAATTTTTATATCAAAATTACTTTTAAGCACATGGATATTTCAGTATAAAATAGCCGCTTTTCTTTTACCTTATTTTCGTATGTTTTCAGCTTTTTTGCGTTTGAGTTTAGTCTCCCGAATTATGATTGCAATTGTACTCGGTGTGGCTGTTGCGATTTTATTTCCAGAATCTGCGCCCTATTTAAGCCTTTTGGGTGATATATTTATTAAAGCCCTGAAGTCTGTTGCGCCAATTTTAGTGTTTATTTTGGTCATGGCATCCATTGCCAATTTTAAAATTGGAAGTAGCAATGCTTATATCAAACCGATTATGCTGATGTATGCGATTGGTATGTTCTTGGCTGCGCTCAGTGCGGTCATTGCAAGCTCACTTTTCCCAAGTACATTATTTTTAGATGTTGCAACACAGTCAGAATTAACCCCGCCGGGCAGTCTTGCTGAAATTTTGAAAAATCTTTTACTTAGTTTTGTTGCTAACCCTGTAGTTGCCATTGCCGAAGCCAACTTTATTGGTATTTTGGCTTGGGCTGTGGCTTTAGGGATTGCCTTCCGCCATGCTACAGAGTCCACCAAAGCATTGTTGAATGATGCAGCCAATGCAGTCAATCGCGTTATTCGCTTGGTGATTAACTTTGCGCCTTTCGGTATTTTTGGCTTGGTTGCCGTGACATTTGCCGATGCAGGCTTGAGCACCTTAGCCAGTTATGCTCAATTATTGGCAGTCTTGTTAGGTACGATGTTCTTTGTCGCGTTGGTCATCAACCCAATCATGGTGGCATTTGTGACCCGCAGCAATCCTTATCCTTTAGTTTTTCAATGCTTACGCGAAAGTGGCATTACTGCTTTCTTTACCCGTAGTTCTGCAGCCAATATCCCTGTCAATTTAGACTTAGCCAAGCGTTTAGGCGTACAGGAATCAACCGCGAGTGTTGCAATTCCGTTAGGTGCAGTAATTAACATGGCAGGCGCATCGGTCACCATTACCGTTTTGACCTTAGCTGCGGTAAATACTTTAGGAATTTCTGTCGATTTTAGCACCATGCTGATTTTATCTGTGGTTGCAACGGTGTCGGCCTGTGGTGCTTCAGGCGTTGCGGGCGGCTCGTTACTGCTGATTCCTGTAGCGTGTGGCTTATTTGGTATTTCTTCAGATATTGCCATGCAAGTTGTTGCAATTGGTATGGTCATTAGCGTATTGCAAGATTCAACCGAAACTGCACTTAACTCATCTACCGATGTGCTATTTACTACTGCGGTTGACCGTGGTTTGAGTTAAGATACAATGCGTTAGGAAACTTACGCAATCATCCATTATGCCTTTTCAAACTTTACCCCTTTGGGTGCAATTTGGTGCTTTTTTTCTAGCCGTCAATGCTGGAATTATTAACGTACTCGGATTGGTGACCGTATTGCACCAGTCCGTTTCGCACATGACTGGTAACGTTAGTATCTTGGCGATGGCGCTAATCGACTGGAAACCAGAAGCCATGATTTTCTTGTTTCTGGTGATTTTGTGCTATGTGATTGGCTCATTTTATAGCGGCGTCATTTTAGGAAATAGCAATTTTCGCTTAGGGCGTCGTTATGGTTTGCCCATGAGTTTGGTGGCATTTTTTATTTTAATCTGCTGGGCATTATTGCCTTATTTCCCACGTTATGCCCTGCTTTGGGCATCGGTTGCCATGGGCATACAAAATGCCATGATCAGCTACTATAAAGGCACCATCATCCGCACCACACATTTATCTGGGGTATTGACCGATTTAGGCTTAGCTCTCGGTTATCGAGTGCGGGGCTTACAAGTTGAAAAAAGGCGTATTGTTTTACACCTACTGATTTTAATTGGTTTCTTTGTGGGTGGATTACTCGCTGCAGCCATTTATCCTACATTTAAACTGAATTCTTTTCTGGTACCTGCAGGACTCAGCCTAAGTTTGAGTTTGGTGTATTGGATTATTTATTTTCGCTATCGACATCTTCAACATTAAGTTTCGGAAATTATCATGGTTAAAAATGCACTACAGGCACAATTGCTCAAAGCGGGTTTAGTGGATAATAAAAAAGCAAAAAAACTGTCTAAACAAACCTTACACGAACAGCGCACAGGTGAAAGTAAAGATGCTGAAGTGAAAGCCAAAATTGCACAGGCACAGCAAGAAAAACTCGCCAAAGACCAAGCTATTGAGCAAGAAAAGAAAGCCGCTTTACAGGAAAAAGAACTGAAAGCAGCAATTATGCAAATGATTCAGCAGCATAAAATTCGTGATACCGATGGTGAAGTGGCTTATCAGTTTTTAGATGGCAAGATTAAAAAAGTGTATATCAATCAACAAATTTACAATGCACTCGTGGCAGGTAGTTTGGTGATTGCCAAAGAAAATGACAGTTATGCGTTCCTGCCTAAAGCTTTAGCTGAACGTATTAATAGCAAAATGGAAGGCTTTATTATTGTCAATAATGCCGAGAAAAATGAAGCCACGACAGATGAAGAAGATCCATACGCAGCCTATGTGATTCCAGATGATTTAATGTGGTAGATCACGCAAGTATTTATGCTAGGTATCTATTCAAAGCCAGTATCTGTACTGGCTTTTTTATTATGACTGCAACTTGATTGAAAACTTTCAGTAAAAACAAATAATTGAAATGTAGCAAAAAGTTACTCAGCCTTCAAATTTAAACTTTAGTCGATACACTATCTAACAATTTCATACATCAATGAAGAATTAAGGTGAATTGCAGGCCAAAATTCTAAGTGCCGTGCAGACGAAAATCAGCAACCTTAAAGCGAGGACCTTTTGCAAGAATTTAATTTTATTCAAAATATTCAGGAATGGTATAACCAATACCCTTGGTTAGAAATGCTGACCTCACTCAGTATTGTGATTCTACTGGCAATTTTAGCCAACTTTATTGCCAAGCAAATTGTAGTGCGCGGGATTCGCAAACTGATTTCTAAAATGACCTTTGCCAATAGTGAAATTATTTCACAGCATAGTGTCATCCGACGTATTGCCAACATTGTCCCAGCTGTCGTGATTATGAACGGCATCACCACCGTACCGCATTTGTCAGATAAAGTAGAAAGCTTTGTGCAAATGGGTGCGCAAGCCTTTATATTCCTGACCATTGCATTGGCAATTTCTGAATTTTTAAATATTTTTAACCTGTTCTATCAACGCAACCCTAAGTCACGCAACAAGCCAATTAAGGGCTATTTGCAGTTAGTTAAACTCATTATTTATGTGGTCTGTGCCCTCATGATTTTAGGCACTTTCCTGAAAAAAGATGTGTTTACCTTACTCGCAGGTTTTGGTGCGATGGCTGCTGTTTTGATGTTGGTTTTCCAAAATACCATTTTATCTCTAGTGGCTTCGGTACAAATTTCTTCCTACGATATGGTACGGATTGGTGACTGGATTGAAATGCCTTCTTTAAATGCCGATGGTGATGTCATTGATATGTCATTACATACAGTCACCGTGCAAAACTGGGATAAAACCCTGACCACTATTCCAACCAATAAACTCATTACCGATACCTTTAAAAACTGGCGTGGCATGCAGGAAGCTGGTGCCCGACGTATTAAACGTGCCATTTTAATTGATCAAAGTTCTGTGCACTTTATGACTGAACATGAACAAAGCAAACTTAAAGAGTTTTTGTTATTGGATCAATATTTACATAGCAAAAATGAAGAAATTGAGCAGTTTAATCAGCAGTTAGCAAATCAATCACAATACAACCAACGCCGTTTAACCAATTTAGGGACGTTCCGTGCCTATGTTGAATTTTATCTGAAACAGCATCCTGGCATTAATCAATCTCAGTCATTGATTATTCGTCAACTACAGCCAAGCAGTGAAGGTTTACCACTAGAAATTTATGCCTTTACCAAAACCACTGCATGGAAAGAATATGAAAGTATTCAATCCGATATTTTTGATCATTTGCTGGCAATTATTCCGGAGTTTGGCTTAAAAGTGTATCAAGCCCCATCGGGTTCAGATTTAAAGCAAATTGCTGCACCATTTAAAGCAAGTTCTGTCCAAAGTCTAAATCCTTTAGAAATTGACGAGGCATAATTATGGATTTATTGCTGAGCCATGTGTCGCAAAATGCTTGCATGGCTCAGTAGCCGTTTTTATTTTCAGCAAGACGATAAAATTTTCATTAAATTAAAATGCACTCGTACACTCGTATATAAATAAGAGAAAATAAAGTCTTATTTGTAAGAGCTTTGTTGAAACAAATATCTAACACTGTGTTTTAATTATATTTAAATTTCCTCAAACCTTTAAATCACAGCTTGCTCCAAATTTATGTAATAAGGTCATTGCCGGTTGAAAAAGTCTAATGATTCTAAGAATTCACCTAACTTTTCAACTCACTAAAATGTGTCGCTCTTGTTAATTGATTCTGGATTCGAAAAATGATCATCAATAATTCGTCTAATGAAAGATTGAAATTCACTACTTTTGTGCTTTAGCGCTCTAGATGATCAATACACGCGCTACAGGATGAGGGGTACGAGTTTATAAAAGATCTCTAATAGACCAAATAATGAAAAGTTTAAGGCAGGACGCGGTACAACGTCGCAAAACATTGTTCTGCTTTTTCATTACTACAGAAATTAATGGTGTGCGCATTTTTCCATTTTACAAAATATTGTGAAATGTCCCCTGTTTGGTCTTCCTGATATCCAGAACAATCCACTTCATTATTGTCATATTTAACTTGCAAAATTAAAGCCGGTAACGAATTTGCAGGGTCTTGTGAAGGTTGATAATCATATACACCTGCAGACCATTCTTGACCGCTTTTAATCACCACATCGCTATTACTTTTAAAGTTGTAATATTCAATACATTTACGATTATTTGGGATTTGCATGCCCCACAGCCCCACAATTTCTGGACGGGTCACCACACGAAATTTATTGGTCGTTTCTGCTGCTACTGGCGTTAACTTGGCTGAATCTATTGTTGTATTTTCATTCGCAATCGCGCAGACAGAACATAAGCTTAAAACTGTGGTTAGATATATTTTTTTCATACATTTATTTAAAGATATAAACCGTTTAGACAACTTAGCATATTTTTAATCCAAATCTGCAAGCATAAACATAAGACAACAATTTTATTTAACGAAAATGTGACTTAGTTTACATTTAATCGACTTTGTAGGTAATGGTTATTTGATATGATCGCCTTTCTGTTGTGAACGTCACACTCATTCAAGTTTTTTTCTTAATTATCAACCCATTGCAAAAGTGAGTTTAGTACTTGCAAAACTTTAGCATACCGCAAACTATATCTTCGACTCAAAAGCAAATATTTGCCTTTGGACTGCTAGCCGTTGTGGTATTTTTTTCTTGTTTATTGGGTATTTTTACTCGCCCACTTAGCTACTTTTCTTTTTTTTGGCCAAGCAACGCCCTCTTGTTGGGGCTACTCATTCGCTTTCCATCTTTAAAAAGTTTTGGTGGAATTTTGGGTGCTTTTTTTGGCTATATGGGCGCCGATTTGGTCACAGACAATACTTTCCTGATGACGCTAGGTTTAACGCTTTCCAACTTTGTAGCTGTTTTTAGTGGGTTGTTTTTCTTTAATTTTGCCCGCGCTAAACTTCCAGCGAGCAATAATAATGTGTCAGAGCTATATCCACATATTATTGCTGTAACTTTAGGCTGTTTCTTTGGGGCTTTATTTGCCATTCTTCTGCTGCCAAATTTGCCACACACCTTTATGTTAAAAGAAAATCGTTGGATTGATTTTTTTACTTGGTGGTCTGGTGAAATTTTAAATGCGGTAATTGTCTTACCTTTAATTTTGGCTGCCCCAGGCTGGTCTAAATTCAAAAAACTTATAAATAATCAATATGCTAAAGAAACTCAAATTCAGGATATCTTGCCCTTTTTTGCATTACTGATCTCTATCGCCTGCACCCATATTTTTTATGGACCAGGTGCATTGTTGTATCCATTGGCTGCATTAATTTGGGCAGCTGCCAGCTATCAACTTTTTAATTTGGCACTGATTAATAGCTTGGTCTGTTTAACTCTGTATCACAGCGTCACAGGCTTGTTTATAGATCAAGTGAATTCGAGTTATTTAACCACCATTATTTCTATTCGTGTGGGTTTAATTATTTTAGGTCTTGCCACGTTAATTTTATGTGTGATTAGCCAAAACCGAAATCAGTTGTATAGAGAAGTATTGTATTTGGCAAATCATGACAGTTTAACCGAAACACTGAACCGCCGTAGTTTTACTCAGTTAAGTGAAAAAGCTTTAAAGCATAAAAACAATCATTCATTGTCTTTAATTATGTTAGATATCGACGATTTTAAAAAAATGAATGATCAATATGGGCATTATGTCGGTGACCGTGCTTTGCAACATCTCTCTAACATCGTTAAAAGCAATTTACGTGATCACGATTTATTTTGTCGCACTGGTGGTGAAGAGTTCATTATTTTGCTGAACAATAATAACTTAAATAAAACTCAACGCATTGCAGAACGTATTCGTATGTGTATTGAACATCAAGCGTTAAATTTAGAAAACCTTGAACCCATTCATTTTACAGTAAGCATGGGCGTGTCACATACACACTTACCCACCAATCTCCCTTTACAAGATTTAATTATTCAGGCAGATCAGGCGCTATATCAGGCAAAAATGCAAGGTCGTAATCGGGTCATTCTTGCTTCTTAAACAAAAATAGCATACAACATCAATTTGACAATACAGATTTTCAGGATTGAAATGAAACTTGCAGAATACCTCCAATATGATGCTTTAGGCTTGGCAGAGCTCGTTGCCAAAAAGGATGTTCAGGCCTCAGAATTATTAGATATTGCGTTACAACGTGCTGAACAAACCAATCCACAATTAAATGCCATTATTATTCCTATGCATGAACATGCACGGCAGCGCACACAAACAAAATTAACAGGCCCATTTGCAGGTGTGCCCTTTTTAGTCAAAGACTTATTTCAACAATATGCAGGCTATCCGACTTCATTTGGTTGTCAGGGTTTAAAACGTGCGCATCATCTTGCAGAACAAAATGCAGAAATTGTAAATCGTTGGGAAAATAGCGGAATCGTTACCTTTGGACGTACCAACACGCCTGAATTTGGGATTAAAGGGATAACCGAGCCAGATGCTTGGGGTGCATGTAAAAATCCATGGAATTTGAAACACAATAGTGGTGGTTCTTCTGGTGGTTCTGCGTCTGCAGTTGCGGCAGGTATTGTGCCGATTGCAGGGGCAAGTGATGGCGGTGGTTCAATTCGTATTCCTGCGTCTTACTGTGGTTTGTTTGGTTTAAAACCAAGTCGTGGACGCACCCCGTGGGGGCCACAACTCAGTGAAGCCATGCATGGTGCAGCGATGCAACATATTTTAAGTAAAAGTGTACGTGACAGTGCGGCAATGCTCGATGCAACGCATGGCGCAGATGGTCATTCACTTTTCAAAATTGAAGCTCCTGAACGCAGTTATTTAGATGCAATTCAGCAAGCGCCAAAAAAATTAAGAATCGCATATTCGACCCAATCTCCGATTGGTACAGCTGTTTCACAAGATGCGATCAATGCCATTCAAAAAACCGTACAGCTTTTAGAAGCTTTAGGGCATGAAGTTGTTGAAGACCGTCCGGCTATTGATGGTATGCAATTGGCCAAAGATTTTATTACCACATGGTTTAGCCAATTTGCTTATTTAATTGCTGAAATTCAAACTCGCCTGCCAAATCATTCCGATAATTTTGAGCTCGACTCTTTGGCTTTGGCTGCCTTTGGCGCAAAAACCACGTCAGTAGATTACATTCGTAATTTGAATAATTGGGGGGTATATGTCGCGCAAATGAATCAATTCTTTGAGCGTTATGATTTATACCTCATCCCTGCAACTGCCTCAGTTGCACCAAAAAATGGCGAAGTTAAAACTCCTGCATGGCAAAAACCAATTTTAAAAACACTATTACATGCAGGTAAAGCACATTGGTTAGCGCAAGGTAAATTGGTCGATCGCATTGTCAAAGAAAACCTAAAATGGGTGCCATTTACTCAACTTGCCAATATTACTGGGCTGCCAGCAATGTCTGTGCCATTGTATTGGAATAAAGATAACTTACCATTGGGTTCGCAGTTTATTGCGCCTTTTGCACGTGAAGATGTGCTTTTACAACTGGCTGCACAACTTGAAACGGCTCAACCGTGGTGGCATCAATACGCTAAAATCCGTATTTGATGTAGCAATGAGTAAGAAGCAAGCAAACTATGCTAATCCAACGTTGCTTGCTTCTATTTTTGATAAAAGAACGCTATTACCAACTAGGCTTTGGTATCACTCGACATTGACTGCGATTCTAATTGCTTTGGCAATCCCCAAATAAAACACAGACCAACGAGTGTAGATAATCCTGCAAAAATAAAAATCCATTCGCCTGAAACAATATCCCAATAATGCCCTGCCAAAATACTCCCCAGTGCAACACCTAAACCCCACATGGTACTGTAAAGTGCTTGCCCACGACCTTGTTGCCCTGCAGAAAAGTTTTGAAAAATCACCCGCATGGCAATGATATGAAATAATCCAAAACTAAAGGCATGGATGCTTTGTGCAAAAAAATGTGCAAAAAATATGGATGGAAATAAACCAACAATCACCCAACGTAAGCCTGTTAAAATTAAACATACGGCAACCAGTGAACGCCAAGACCAACGCTTTAAAAACAAACTCGCATAGGCAAACATAATGATTTCAGCAACCACCCCGACAGACCACAATAAACCGATCTGACTTGTGCTAAATCCTGCCTGACTTAAAAAATTACTATAAAAACTATAAAATGGTGCATGCGAAAACAGCAAAATCAATTCAATAATAAAAAATGAATAGACCACTGGGCGCTTTAAAATGGGCAATAAGGGTTCAAGTTGTTTTTGTGCAATGGGTGCGGTGCTTGGTTCTTGAATACTGAACGACCATAGAAATGCCAGTAAAGAAATACTGAGTAGCAACATCGGTAACATGGAGATTGGTATAATTTCTAAAATAGCACCTATGCCAAAAACCCCGACAATAAAGCCTATAGAACCCCATTTTCGCACTTTGCCATAGAGTTCTGCACGTTTCTCGCCCAACCAAAACAAAGTCACGCCTTCAAATTGTGCCAAAATTGCATTTTGGAAAAAGCTAAAAATCAGCATGAGTAATGCAACAGACTGAAAGCTATTCGGAACAATAAAAATCAGCAACCAAATGCTGGCTTCCATCCAAGTTGCGATGCGTACCAAAAGCATCCGTTTGCCTGATTTATCGGCAATCCATCCCCAAATAAAAGGCGCGAAAAAGCGCGTTAAAATGGCAATGGAAGATAAAACACCAATTTCCTGATAATTAAAGCCTTGATCTTCTAAGTACAGGCTCCAAAAAGGCAAAAACGTCCCAACAATTGCATAGTAGAAAAAGTAGAATCCACCTAAACGTGTCGATATATTCAAGGCTTGCATCAATGTATATTTCCTTGATTTTTCAAACACATAAATAAGTGCATTTCTAACCTGATCTAAAATTTTAAGACAACCGATATATTAACACTGTAGTACTTTAATTTTGAGTGATTGGCTGATTAAAACGAAAAACCCTGAAAATCAGATCAAATTTTCAGGGTAATATTGAGAAAATTTCTTAAAATTGTTTAGCCGCAAGAAGCTTGTAGAATAATTTTAGTTTTCGGATCGACCACCACAGTGACGCGATTCATACGATAATCCATTGTTACAGGCTGACCTGGTGTAACCATTCTCACAATTTCAGCTCGGGTAAGCGCTTTAATTTGTGTTTCAGTCAAACCTGTTTTACCAACTAACTGCGCAGCAGATTCTGGGACACAATTTTGCATGGTCTGTGGCACCTGAGTTTGTTCATTGATAGGCTGATTACTACACGCAGCTAAAGTTGCCACACTTAAAACAGCCAAAACACTATATAACTTTTTCATGTTGATACTCGTTTTTAATTTCTTCAAACCAACTCAAAATAACATAACTGATTAAATATGCAGTAAATTTACTGAATAAAACTGTGATGATAGTTTTATTGATCAAAATAAATTAGATGTAAGTTTGGATTAAGTTTAATTCTCAATCACACTTAAACTCAGTTTCATCCAATCAATTGCATGTTGGCGACGCTCTTCTAAAGCATTCCATAGCGTATCTTGCGATAATATAGAATATTCCCCTTCGCGGCAGCTAAGTTCAGGCGCATTTTCATAGTCCTCAAGCCATTGTTCACTTTGATAATAGGCCTGTAATTCTTGCCAGAGCTTTTCTGCAGCTTGCCATTTTTGCTGCGCTTCTCGCATCTGTCGATGTAAATCATGCCATTGCTCATATTGTTGCTGTAAAACCTGAGCATCGTACATTTTATTTTTACTCATAGCTGAAATTCAAAAATTAAGATGACATGAGCGTACAATAATTCAAGATCAAGGAATGTGAGTGTATGTAGGTTTTATTTAAAGAAACATATATTGCTATATTTTTTTGCATTAATTTTTAAAGAAGACAATTCCTGATTTATTTAGTCAACTTTAGCTTCATTACTTTCAGTAAAATTTAGTATAAAAGTGTAATTCCATCTTTTTATCAAAAGTTAAAGTCATTAGTATAAGTTTGCTTCAATTTTTTAGAAAAGGTACAAAAATGAAATATATTTTAGGGGCAACATTACTTGCATTCGGTTTAATGGGATGTAACTCAAATTTAAATAATGAAGTGAGCCAAGAAAAAGTACAAAGTAATGCACCTGCAGAAACACAAGTTATTTATTTTAATGGCCCACAAGATTTAACCATTGAATTAAAATCTTCAGATAATTTTGAAACTGCAGAAATGGTAGATAATTCAGACACAGTTTATCATTTAAAACGTGCTGTATCTGGTAGCGGTATTTTACTGAGCAATGATGATGGTGTATCTATTCACTTTAAAGGTGGTGAAGGAGTACTTGAGTTAGTCAAAGATCAGCCTATTAATATTACTGAATTTAAAAAATAGATTTTTTGCTGATTTTAGGCATACATAAGGACGAAAGTAATAATACTATTGGTAATTACATAGTCGAAGGCACCAAGCCATCAACTAAAGATAAAGTTATTAATGTTGAAACACAATATTATGAAAATCCAGGACATCATGACTTGAAAGATGGAAATATGCCTTATAACTCTACTAAAGCAATAATTCCTGACAATCATGTAAAATTATGGGAAAACAGTGTAAAAATTGATAGTGATCCAAAAATAGATGGGCAATTGAAAATAAAGATGGGAAGGTCATTTATCATAGGTTTCAAGATGATGGTAATGGCAATTTCCATTGGAATGGTTCGACAAAAGGTATTACGTCTTCAGGAAAGGAACGAAATATCAAGATTTCTGATGTCCCTTCTGACTTGATAAAAATGGTAGATAGCAAATGAATAGAATTGGAAACGATCAAGTTTTTATAGAGTTTGATGGAAATTATCAGAATAGTAATTTCATCCCATTGCGTTTATGTATTGAGGGGGAGTATCTAGGAACTTTAGACTCTCCTACTTATGTGACTAGCTTTATAAATTCACTAAAAAACTTAAGTTGACAAAAATAACTAATCATGCGAAAAAGTTTTTTTAGTTAACAGATGTTCACACATGCCTCGAATTGTTTCTGTACCACTTAGTTTAGAACAGCGAGAACGACTCATTTTTCTGGCCAAG
>NZ_VPEA01000016.1:0-39204 GCF_013417365.1 Acinetobacter sp. YH12252 | reverse complement strand
CGTCTATGTTTGCGACGTGAGAGATATATCTCGCAAGGTTTTTTAGCTGATATAAGGCATGAGGCAGGAAATTTAGTCATTCTAAATGACTGACTCATAACGCAATAGCAGCAAAAAATATGCTCGTTCCGAAGGACTGTGGCTAAAACTTTCTCAGATTGCGTTATGAAACTTGGCAATAGACCCACTATTCCCTACGTTTCATGCCTGATCTGCTCAGTTTTAGCCTACAGCGCAAGCCATTTATGAAATATCAACAGACCCTCGGCTTTTTATTAAAAATCAATCTATTCACCACCAAGTGAACATTCAAAATTGGTTTTTTCGACAGAACAACGAGCGCGTTTTAACACACTCATCATGGCAGGGTCATAAATACCGCGTTTGGTCATATCCATACGTCCATCACGTAGCATTTTTTGATATTTAGTTTTATCTTCTGCGCTCAAGTTCATTTTATATTTGGCTGGAATTTCACCTTCTAAACGATTAATCATACTCATCGCTTTAGGCAGATTTTTTACAAACCAATCTCGTGATTTTTGCCCAAAGCCCGCAGGGAATTGTTCAGGGCGAATCACAAAGTCTGCGGTCACTTGTAATACAGGGAAGTTAAACATCGCCCCGTTATTGCCTAAACCCTTGTAGATTTCTAAAGGTTTGTACGCATAGGCAGGCGCACCGACCATATCGACCTGACCATTGTTAAATTTCGCCACAAAGTTAGATACATCAGAAATGACAGCTTGCGCACCTACACGCTGCACCATAATTTTTTGTGCATCGTCATAGCCCAATACCGCAAACTTTTTCCCTGCTGCTTTTTCAATCGAGCTGATGTTCTTGTCGCGCACAAAAATAAAGGCCGAACCTAAAGGTGAAATACCCGCAACTTCATATTTCTTGCCACCTAAATTGGTAACCATTTTCGCTGCATTACGTTGATCTAAAGCAAAGCTGATGGCACGTTGTGCAATCGCATTACTTGGCGCACCACCTAAAGCATCAATCGAGCCTGCAAATTTATTGTATTGGCGAGCACGCATGGCGGTCATAAATACCCCATCACATTTGCCTGCTTTAAAATCATTGTCTGCGACAGCTTCATCCTGACGTGGAATTAAATTGACTTCTGCACCCCAGCCTTTTGCTGCTAGCGCCCACTCTTGTGCCATCTGAAAAGATTCACCTGACTTACCCAGTAAGTCAAAGACACATACATCTACTTTTGCTGCTTGCGCCTGAGCACTGAAACCGATCGCTGCGAATGCTGTCAATGTTGCGCTGACCCATATTTTTTTCATTGTTTCGATCCTTCTACAGATTTTTTTATTTTTGAGTGTCCGTACACGAAACAAATATTAAGCAAGTTCAAATTAAAAAAATAGAGCATTTACTCGAATTTCATCTGTCAATTCTGCCAAAACCTTATACTGCCTTATTTAAGCGATCATTTTTATTTCATAATTCACTTATATTTTATAGATTTAGATCAAAATAAAGATCATTTCCAACATGCACGTATTTTGTGCTTGTTTACAAAGTCATAAAAAAAGCCTGTTGTTAGATCATAATTTTTAAACATCACAAGAGAGATTTTTCGCAAATCACAAATAAAACTGGGCTTATTTTTGTTTTCTGGTGGGCTTCCATTAGAATATGCCCAACTTTTGTTGTGACCAGTAAACACCATGATTCAACTTGACCAAGTTTCTTTACGCCGCGGTGGACGTGTTTTATTTCAAAAAGCGTCTATGCAAATCCATCCAGGCTGGAAAGTCGGTCTTACAGGTGTCAATGGTGCAGGAAAATCCAGTTTATTTGCTGCGCTTTTAGGTAGTTTAACCCCAGACGAAGGTACGTTGAGCCGTCCGCAAGGCTGGACTGTGGCGCACATGGCACAGGAAGTTAAAGCATTGGATTTGCCTGCGATTGATTTTGTGCTGTCGGGTGATGAAGAATACTGGAACATTCAACAACAACTGCAACATCCTGAACAATTAAATAATGACCAACTTGCACATTTGCATGGTCGTTTTGATGAAATTCATGGCTATACCGCACCCGCCAAAGCCGCACAACTGATGGCAGGTTTAGGTTTTATGGAACATCAAAACAGCTTGGCGGTCAGTAGTTTTTCTGGTGGATGGCGCATGCGTTTAAATTTGGCGCGTACCTTAATGAGTCGCTCCGAATTATTATTACTGGACGAACCAACCAACCACTTAGACTTAGATGCAATTTTATGGTTAGAAGACTGGCTTAAAGCCTATGCGGGAACTTTGGTGCTGATTTCCCATGACCGTGATTTTTTAGATGCCATTACCGATCATATTTTACATATTGAAAATAGTGAACTGACTTTATATACAGGCAATTATTCAACCTTTGAAACCACACGCAGTGAACGCTTGGCACAACATCAACAAGCGTATGAAAAACAATTAGAAACCCGTGCACATTTACAAAAATATATTGATCGCTTTAAAGCCAAAGCCACCAAAGCACGGCAGGCACAAAGCCGTATCAAACAATTGGAACGTATGCAATTGCTTGCCCCTGCGCATGTAGATACACCATTTACCTTCAGTTTCCGTGAACCGACCAAAATGAGTTCACCCTTACTGACCTTGGAACACGTCAGCATTGGTTATGCAGACAAAGTGATTGCCAGCAAAATTAACCTACAAATTACCCCGACCAGTCGTATTGGTTTATTGGGGATGAACGGCGCAGGTAAATCGACCTTAATTAAATCCTTAGTGGGTGAATTGGCGTTATTGGCAGGTACTCGCAAAGCCTCAGAATTACTCAATATTGGCTATTTTGCACAGCATCAAATGGATGCTTTGGATGATAGCGCCAGCCCGATGCTACAACTGGCACGCATTGCCGATAAAAAAATCAGCGAAGCCACTTTACGCGCCTTTTTAGGCAGTTTTGGTTTTAGTGGCGAACGTATGGACACGCCTTGTGAAAGTTTTTCAGGAGGTGAACGTGCACGTTTGGCTTTGGCTTTAATTGTCTGGCAACGTCCTAACGTACTGATTCTGGACGAACCGACCAACCATTTAGACTTAGATATGCGACATGCCTTAACCATAGCATTACAGGATTATGAAGGTGCAGTGGTATTGGTGTCACACGAACGTCAATTAATTGCCAGTGTCTGCGATGACTTACTCTTGGTTCATGCAGGACAATGCACAGAATTTGAAGGCGATTTACAAGATTATGCCCAATGGTTACGCCAAGCTCGTGCAGACATGCTTAAGCAAGGTACATCCAACACAGCTCCATCCAATCCAAGTCCAGTGGTTGAGAACAAGACTAACCTAGTCAAAGTAGATAAAGAAGCTCAACGCAAACTGGCAGCACAACGCCGTGAACAAACTCGCCCTATTCGTAAAAATATTGAAAAATACGAAGCGCAAATTGAAAAAATTCAACCGCGTCTGACTGAAATTGAAACCGAACTGGCAGATCCTGCCCTTTACGATGCCAACCGTAAAGATGATTTGCTCAAACTCATGAATGAGCAAAATGATCTGAAAACCAAATTGGCGCAGGCAGAAGAACAAATGCTTGAATTGATGATGGAATTGGAAGAACTCGAAAGTAGCTTTGAATAGCCATACCGATGAGATTTTAACGCTATGCTAAATAGGGTTAAATCTCATCATATTTCGTAGAATATGCATTGTGTATATTCCATACTTATAAGACACATTCGTAATAGTTTTAATCTTTAGTTTATCTTCACAATAACCACGCAAAGAAATTTAAGTCACTCTCTGCGTTTGTTTATTTTTACTTATCAATCTTGCACCACAGCATAGTTGTATGACACCCCCCACCCTGAATAAAAGTAAGACAGCATAGCTACCAAGCAAGAAGTTTTGAATTTAAAACTCAGTGTGATTTTTAAATTCAAAATCTACAATTTAAATTTAAAAGCAAAAAACTTAGTTATCCACAACTCAAACTAACTGTTATTTTAAATTCAAAACTCTAATTAAAGCCAAATCAATCCATTCTTTCATGGTTATTTTGAGTCATTGAATCTCAGTGATTCACAGAAAATCGCTGCTACTCGGCAGTAATTTTTGCTTTGCTAATACATAATTCTTGTATTTTCCAGCCCTGAATATAGCGCCAGATTTCTTGAATATACCCTTGATCATCCGCCAAACCAATTTGAATCCGACAGTTAACCTGCTCACGATCAAACTCATATTCTTCTAATTCAACATTCGGTTTGATCGGTTTCCAGACACCATTATTCACTGCATGCTGAATGTTGGCATAACGTGTTTCACGATTTTCCACACGTGATTCTGCCGTATAAACGACTTTAAAATCTTCATCTTCATAGTGTGCTAACAGCTCCACATTGCCAGTAAAAAAAGCATTCACCCATGCATCACGTGCTTGTTCTAATTGATTATCCATCTTAATGATTCTCCTATATTTTTGGCTTAATGTAGCTCAGCATGACAGAACAATAAGTCAGTTTTATAAAAGTTATTTGGATGAATCACGACAACAACAAAAGCCAAACATAAAAAAGCACTCCGTAGAGTGCTTATGGTTATGCGGATGATTTGGACGAATTAAGCGTCAATATCTGCATTTAAGGCATTTTCTTCAATAAAGGCACGACGTGGTTCTACATCATCGCCCATTAAGCAAGAGAACATGCGGTCTGCTTCAATGGCATCATCAATGGTGACTTGCAACATATTGCGGTTTTCTGGGTCCATCGTGGTTTCCCAAAGTTGTTCCGCATTCATCTCACCCAAACCTTTATAGCGCTGAATCATCATGCCGCGACGCGAGTCCTGCAAAATGTGTTGCCACACTTGATGGAAATTGTTGACCGTAATTTTACGTTCGCCTTTTTCCAAATACGCACCTTCTTCAAGCAGCGTAAACCAGCTTTTTGAATTTTTCAGCAAACGTGCATATTCAGCTGAACCCAGCAAACCTGTGTCTAGCAAATAGGTATGTGGCAAGTTGTGCACATATACCGTGATTCGTGGCCAATACGTTGCAGATTTTTGACCATCCGCATCTTCTTTTTCAAACTGTTCGATGCTTAATTCAGGACGCAAACTTGGTTGTAATCGTTCAATGCTTTGACGTAATTGCTCGCCCCATTGTTGTACATACGCCTGATCTGCTGCTTGATCAATTTTAAAGGCATCTAATTCTAATAAACCATCCAACAGACTTGCAGGATAACGCAGCGTTAAACGGCTCAAACTCTTTTGTGAAGTTTGATAATCAGCAATGACTTTGGCTAAAGCCTCACCACGAATTGCAGGTGCATCAGCACTCACATGCAGCTCCAATTCATCAATCGCATTAGAAATTAAATAGGTTTCTAAAGCATCGTTATCTTTGATGTATTGTTCCTGCTTGCCTTTTTTCAGCTTATACAATGGTGGCTGTGCGATATAAATATGACCACGCTCAACCAATTCTGGCATTTGACGGAAGAAGAAGGTCAATAGCAAGGTACGAATGTGTGAACCATCTACGTCAGCATCGGTCATGATGATGATTTTGTGATAACGCAGTTTGTCTGGGTTATATTCTTCACGACCAATACCACAGCCCAAAGCGGTAATTAAAGTACCTACTTCTGCCGATGAAATCATCTTGTCAAAACGGGCACGTTCCACGTTCAGGATTTTACCTTTCAGTGGCAAAATTGCCTGCATTTTACGGTTACGACCTTGTTTAGCCGAACCACCTGCAGAGTCACCCTCGACTAGATATAATTCAGATAATGCAGGGTCTTTTTCCTGACAGTCAGCCAATTTACCAGGCAAACCTGCAATATCCAAAGCACTCTTGCGGCGCGTCATTTCACGGGCTTTACGCGCCGCATCACGGGCACGCGCTGCATCAATAATTTTACCCGCAATGGATTTTGCCGCTTGTGGATTTTCCAATAAATATTCAGAGAAAGATTTATTCATGGCCTGCTCAACAGCAGGTTTCACTTCACTCGATACCAATTTTTCTTTGGTCTGTGATGAGAATTTTGGATCTGGCACTTTGACCGACACAATCGCGGTTAAACCTTCACGTGCATCATCACCCGACACCACGACTTTTTCTTTTTTCAGGATATTTTCGCTTTCCATGTAGTTGTTTAACCCACGGGTTAGCGCAGCACGGAAGCCTGCCAAGTGCGTTCCACCGTCTTTTTGTGGAATGTTATTGGTAAAGCAACGTACGTTTTCCTGATAAGAATCATTCCACTGCAAAGCAACTTCTACGGTAATCCCGTTTTCAGCCTGTGTCGTGAAATGGAAAATTTCATTCAGATGGGTTTTGCCTGCATTGATATATTTCACAAATTCAGACAAACCACCTTCATAGTCAAAAATATGTTCTAAATTGACACGTTCATCACGCAGTACAATACGCACGCCCGCGTTTAAGAAAGACAGTTCACGCAAGCGACGCGCCAAAATATCTACGTTAAAAATGGTTTGGCTAAAGGTTTCAGCACTTGGCCAAAAACGCACAGTCGTGCCTGATTGCTCAGTGTCGCCCACTACTTTTAAAGGATATTGTGGATCACCATGGCGGTATTCCTGTTGGTGAATTTGACCCGCGCGTTTAATCGTTAATTCAAGTTTACTCGATAAAGCATTGACCACCGACACACCAACGCCGTGCAAACCGCCCGACACTTTATAACTGTTGTCATCAAACTTACCACCTGCGTGCAGAATGGTCAGAATGACCTCTGCTGCAGAGACACCTTCTTCAGGGTGAATATCGGTTGGGATACCACGACCATTGTCAGATACGCTGACAGATTCATCTTCATGGATAGTCACCAAAATTTCATCACAATGACCCGCCAAAGCTTCATCAATAGCGTTATCGACTACCTCGAACACCATGTGATGCAAACCTGTACCATCATCTGTATCACCGATATACATGCCTGGGCGTTTACGAACAGCATCTAGGCCACGCAATACTTTGATACTAGAGGAATCATAAGCCTTTTCATTGGTTTGTTCTGTAGTAGAGACAGATTGATCTTCTGAACTCATGGTTTCTCCCTAGTGAAAAATAGGTCTATCCAAAGATAAAAAAATTATTGCTCAACAGCCTGCACCGTTCCGTGATCGACCTGAAATAAGCGATAAGGAATCGACAACGCTTGTAAGTGTTGTTGCACGGATTGATGATCTAAAGTGGTAATAAAAACTTGACTACCCAATTGGCTTAATCGTTCAATTAAACGTTGTTGTGCGCTTAAATCTAATTCTGCTGTCAGATCATCTAATAATACCACAGTTTCCTTATTAGACGCATGCAGCATTGCAATCTGTGACAGTTTTAATGCCATAATCAATAGCTTTTTCTGCCCACGTGACAGCACCACATCGGCATCACCCATTGGGGTTTTTAGGCGTAAATCGGCACGGTGCGGGCCGTATTCGGTATAACGACGCTCTAAATCTTTTTGATGATAATTGCACAGATCATTCAGCAAGCCCGTATCGGTATGAAAGCCTGCGCTATATTCCAGACGAATCTCTAAATCTGGCAATAACTGCTGCAAGTCCTGAGCAAAAAACTGTTGCCATTGCTCCATAACACCAACCCGTTGCCGATGCAAAATCTCCCCATAATCACTGAGCATTTTGTTCCACGGCTCTAGATCAGACAGACTTAAATGACGTTGAGATTTGAGTAGGCTATTGCGTTGTTTTAAGGCACGGGAATAGTATTGCCATGCATGATAAAATTCTGGTTCCACGTGGAACATCAACCAGTCCAGCAACTGACGCCGTGGTTTGGCCCCATGGTCAATAATTTCGGTACTGAGTGGATCAATCAATTGCAAAGGTAAAATCTTAGCCAGCTGACCTTGAGTTGCAACAGGGTCACCATTGACTTTAATCAACTGCTCACCTGAAGCCATTTTTTGCATACCAATTTTTTCTGTCAAAGACTGGGCAAATACAATCGCATCTTGGCTGCTGTTCTGAATATAATTTTTTGGAATATGGGTACGAAAAGAGCGGCCTGTGGCAAGTAAATGAACCGCCTCTAAAATAGAAGTTTTTCCTGAGCCATTTTGCCCGTAAAAGACATTAAACGGCTGCAACTCATGAAGTGCAACCGCTTTTAAGTTCCGAACACGCTCTATATGTAAACGCGTAATATGCATGATTCAGCTAAATTATTTTTTTGAATACACGACTCGCTTAAACACGCATTGGCATTACAACATAAGTTTGATCTTGATGCGCTGGGTCTTGTACCAATACTGACTGATTGGCTTCAGTCATGGTCATAGAAACATCATCACCATCTAATGCGCCCAAAACATCTAATAAATATTGCGCGTTAAAAGACATTTCTAACGGTGAGTCAGCGTATTGAATCGCTAAATCTTCAATGGCTTCATCTTGTTCTGGGTTATTGGCGCGTAACTGCAAAGTGTCTGCACTAAAGTTCAGAAATACGCCACGTAATTTTTCATTACTTAAAATCGCAACACGCTGTAAAGACTGTTTAAAAACATCATGTGCAATCAGCACGTTTTTGTCGCCACCACGAGGAATCACACGACGATAATCTGGGAATTTACCATCAATCAGTTTTGTGGTGAAACGCACGGTAATATCCGCTTGTTCTTTGTCACGGCTTGGGGTACGAATGGTTACGTTTAACAATTCACGACCAATTAACAACGCCAATTGCTCATCTTCAATGCTAAGTAAACGTTGCAATTCAGCCACTGCCTTACGCGGCACAATTGCTTGAATTAACTGCGTAGCCGTAGAAGATGCCACCGTTTCACATAAAGCCAAACGGTGACCATCTGTGGTTACTGCACGTAATTGATTTTCATCAATTTCAAGTAAAGTCCCTGTTAAATAAAAACGAACATCTTGCACCGCCATCGCAAACGCAGTTTTTTCAAACAGACGTTTTAATTCACGCTCGGTCACCGTCACTTGTGTGCCTTGAGCATTTTCAGTGGCCAATAACGGATAATCTTCTGCAGGCAAAGTGCCCAATACAAAGCGGCTATTGCCTGATTTTAAAATACAACGCTGATCTTCAGTGATTTGTAAATCAATTAAAGCTGCGCTTGGCAAAGATTTACAAATATCCATGAGTTTACGTGCAGGTACTGTGGTTTCCCCTGCTTGCAAACATGCACCTTCTGCCAATTGAGTACTAGCCACCAATTCAACTTCTAAGTCTGAACCTGTAATGGTAAGCGCTTGCTCTGTCACCTGTACTTTGACATTAGATAAAATATTTAAGGTATGGCGACGTTCAACCGCTCCTACGACATGTGACAGAACATTCAGTAAGCTTTCTTTCGCGATTTTTAAACGCACGGTGCATTCCTCTAACAACTGAAGATTGGAGAATAAAATAGATTTTTTAGCAGTGTACTATGCGGCAAAAGCTGCCGCATGGCAAGAACAGAATTTGAGCAAATTCGGTCAACTTTGCAACAAGCGTTGCAGGTTTTTATAGTCTTCGTTAAAGATTGGATCTTCTTCACGCAGGCTTTGTACTTTTTCGCAGGCATGCATCACGGTACTGTGATCACGCCCACCAAATGCCATACCAATTTCTGGGAAACTATCACCTGTGAGTTCACGCGCTAAGCCCATCGCCAACTGACGTGGACGTGCATAAATACGTGTACGTTTTGGCCCCACCAATTCTTTTAAAGGAATACGGAAATACTCACTCACCACACGCTGAATATTTTCTGTGCTGATGGTACGCGCACGAATTGCTAAAACGTCTTTTAAAGATTCACGAACCACATCTAGATCAATAGGTGTGCCTTTAAAACGTGAAATGGCGACGACTTTATTCAAGGCGCCCTCTAATTCACGAACGTTCGCCACCACCTGTTGAGCAATAAATAAAGCACAATTACGTGGTAAATCTACTGCACTGCTTTCGGCTTTCTTTAATAAAATTTCAATACGGGTTTCAATATCGGGTGGTTCAACCCCTACAGACAAGCCCCACGAAAAACGTGACACCAAACGAGCATCCAATTCAGTTAATTCTTTTGGATAACGGTCTGAGGTTAAAATAATCTGTTTAGATTCATCGAGTAATGCGTTAAAAGTATAGAAAAACTCGACCAAACTGGCTTCTTTACCAGCCAGTAAATGGATGTCATCGACCAACAATAAATCTAAAGAACGACAGTTTTTCTTGAATTCTTCAACTTTACCTTGCTGCAAAGAGCTGACAAAGTCCTGCACAAAACTTTCTGCAGTCATATACATGACCCGAGCATTGGGTTTGGCTTGCAACAAAGCATTACCCACTGCTTGCATTAAGTGGGTCTTACCCAAACCTGTAGGGCCATACAAAAATAACGGGTTATGCTGAGATGCCCCCAACTGGGTCAAAACCTTGCGACAGGTTTCCGCAGCCATTTGGTTAGAACGACCTTCTACAAACAAAGAAAAGGTGAATAACGGATTTAACTGGCGTTTACGACTCTTTGCAGAAGACTCTTCTTTTTCGCGCTTAGGTTTTGCAATAGGCACAGGCGCAGATTCCAGCGCAGCTGTAGTGGTAGCAGGTTGTTCACTGGCAGATAAAATTGCACCTGGACGTGAATCGACCAAAATTTCAACCTTACGCACCCGTCCTTCAGACAGTTGTTCGGCCAAAATAGCAATTAACTCGAGATGATGCTCTTGAATGTAGCGTGTCCAATAAGGATTAGGCGCATAAAGTTTTAATGTATCTTCAACTTCTTCTGCCACCAATGGGCGAATCCACATTGTAAAGACATTTCCAGAGAGCTCTTGTCGCAAGCGATTTAAGCAGTCCGTCCAAAGCATGTGAAACCCCTATTCAATCCATTTTAAATTTAAAACTTACCTAGACCGCCTGAGCGGGTCGCCATTCTAACCAAGTTATCCACATCTGTCATGACAAAATCAGCAAAATTGCTCAAAAAAGAAATCATCAAACCTGAATTTAAATTTATATCGTGGTGTGGATAAGTTTATCCGCAAGATGTGGATAAAATATAACATAAAGTTATCCACAAAGTATTAAACTTATAAAAACACAGATATCCACAATACATCTCATTGTTTTATTATATAAAAAGTGGCTTTCCCACAGAAAAATACTGTCCTAATAGTAATAAATTTAAATTTATAAATTTGAATTTATTTATAAGAGCGCAAGCTGCTGTGGATAATTCAGCTATGGTTTAAATTTAAATTCAAAACAACAGCCATAAATTAAAAGCGAATAAACTTGTGGATAATTATGTGAATAATACTGTTAATAACTTATTAGTCAAGCATAAACAAATATTTATCTTGTGTATATTTTAAAATTACCAAAAAAACTGAACACGCTGGCAAAAGTAAGTTGAATGAAAAATTAAGGCTTATTTAATAAGAAAACGTGTTTTTCATTGACAGCTCAAGCGATGAGCACTAAAATCGCGGACCTTTATAGAAAGATCATTTTTGGAGTTTCGATATGAAACGTACATTTCAACCATCTGAATTAAAGCGTAAGCGCGTTCATGGTTTCCGTGCTCGTATGGCTACTAAAGCTGGTCGTCAAGTATTAGCTCGCCGTCGTGCAAAAGGTCGTCACAGCTTAACTGTTTAATACAGTCACGCTGAACCGACTTTTGGGTGTTATGACAACACTTTATGGCTTCAGCACAGAGTTGAGATTACGCTGTGCTGCCGATTATAAAGGTGTGTTTGATGGTGCGCTTTTTAAAGTGCATCAACCCCATTTCTTATTTCTTGCAAAACATTCCGAACTGCCAAATAGCCGTTTGGGTCTTGTCGTTGCAAAAAAGAAAGTGCGTCGTGCACACGAACGAAATCGAGTAAAACGACTTGCTCGCGAAAGCTTTCGCTTGCATCAACAGCAATTAAATGACTTGGATATTGTGGTAATGCCCAAAGTCGGGATTGACACTGTATCTAATGCGGAATTGCATCAGCAATTACAATTTGCTTGGCAAAAGTTGCAACGTCTTGCCAAAAAGCATTCAAAAATAGCTCCCTCCCCACAAAAGTAGAGATGGCCAATGGTACGTTTACTGCATTGGTTGATACGTTTCTATCAGATCGCGATTAGTCCGTTATTGGGCCCGCGCTGTCGTTATATTCCAACTTGTTCTCAATATGCTTTGGAAGCAGTACATAGCCATGGTGCTGTGAGTGGTGTGTGGCTGGCTACAAAACGTATTTGTCGTTGTCATCCGTGGGGTGGTTCAGGTTATGACCCAGTGCCGCCAAAAGTCATTCGTTTTATTTCATTTCAGCAAATAGATTCTCAAACGCATCACATTACTGTACCCTTTCGTGATCGTTTATTGAACCAAAAATCACTCTAACCACTTGGGGTAATAGATATGCAACAATGGGCCAGGTTTGCAATTCTCGGGGCCATGTTTGTCGTCGCATATTTGCTCATTTTGGCGTGGCAAAAAGATTATGGAAATGCTGAAACAGCACCGCAGCAACAAACTGCCGTTGTCTCACATGAAGTGTCTGCAGATTTGCCGAATGGCCAAACGGCTACAGCAGCTTCTGATGTACCGCAAGCAAATATTCCTGCACAGCAAACAACCGATGCCACAGCACCTGTAAGTCAGCAGCTTATTTCAGTACAAACTGACCTTTATCATCTTTGGATTAATCCTAAAGGTGGTGATATTGTTCGTGTTGAATTACTCAATCATGACAAGAATAAAGACAGTGACGATCCTTTCGTGATGCTGGAAAGCGACGCTAAGCGCACTTATGTCGCGCAATCTGGGTTAATCGGGTTGAATGGTCCAGACAGTAGTCGTAATGGTCGTCCAAGCTATGAAATTGAAAAATCAAACTATAGCTTAGCCGATGCCAAAGACAGCAAAAATAAAGCCGGTGAAACAGTTAAGACTTTAACTGTACCAATGGTGTATAAAACTGCAGATGGCGTTGAAATCATCAAGACCTTTAGTTTTACTGCGGGTGAATACCCTGTATTGGTCAATCACAAAGTGATTAACCGCAGTAAGCAAAACTGGCAAGGTCAGATGTTTGGTCAGATCAAACGTGACAATTCAGATGATCCTGGTAAGTCAGACCAAGGTATTTTTACTTTGGGAACGTTCCTGGGTGGTGCATGGGGTACGCCTGATGAGCACTACAACAAGCTGAAATTTGACAACTTCAATGAAGAAAAACTGAGTGTTGATGCAACAGGCGGTTGGGTGGCTGTGGTACAGCACTATTTCGTGAGTGCATGGGTGCCTGGTCAATTAAAACTGACACAAGCCGATGGTCAACCGTACGCTGCGAAGTTGGAATCACGTAAATCTAGCGATGAAATGAACATCATTGGTTTTACCTCGCCAACCATTAATGTCCCTGCAGGTACGGTGGCAGAAGTTGATGCGACCTTCTACTCTGGTCCAAAAATTCAGTCTGAATTGAAAGATTTGGCGACAGGTTTGAACCAAACTGTGGATTATGGCTGGTTATGGCCAATTGCAAAATTATTGTTTATTGGTTTGCAATTCTTCCATGGTTTAGTGGGCAACTGGGGTTGGTCAATCATCTTATTAACCGTTCTTGTCAAACTGATTCTTTGGCCGTTATCGTCTAAGAGCTATCGTTCTATGGCGAAAATGCGTGTGATTGCACCAGAAATGCAGCGCATGAAAGAAGAATTTGGCGAAGACCGTATGCGTTTCTCGCAAGAAATGATGGCACTTTATAAACGTGAACAAGTGAATCCACTGTCAGGTTGTTTGCCATTGTTACTACAAATGCCAATTTTCCTTGCCTTGTACTGGGTATTGATGGAATCGGTAGAGTTACGCCATGCACCGTGGTTAGGTTGGATTCAAGACTTATCGGCAATGGACCCTTGGTTTATCTTGCCATTGTTGATGGGTGTGACCATGTATGTTCAACAAATGTTGAACCCACAGCCAACAGATCCAATGCAGGCAAAAATCTTCCGCATTATGCCTGTGGTATTTACCGTATTCTTATTGTTCTTCCCTGCAGGTCTAGTTCTGTACTGGATTGTCAACAACTTGATTACGATTTTGCAGCAAAGCTTGATCAACAAAAGTGTTGAAAAAGACCGCGCTAAACGAGAAGAGGCAACTCCAGTCAATTAAGTATGGCTGAGCTGCTGAATAAATCCGCTTAAGATGGTAATCTTAGGCGGATTTTTCTTTGCATATATTTTGAAAGTTTTAGGTGAATTTTATGTATAACCGCAGCACCATTGCCGCAATCGCGACTCCACCTGGCCGTGGTGGTGTGGGGGTGATTCGCCTGTCGGGACCAAAAGCCTATGCGATTGCCGCAGCATTGACCCAAAAAGACTTACCCAAAGCGCGTTATGCAGGTTTTCGCCAGTTTTACGATGCAGCCAATGAAGTCATGGATGAAGGTTTGGTGATTTGTTTCCCCAATCCTCATTCATTTACTGGCGAAGATGTGGTGGAACTACAAGGGCATGGTGGCCCAGTGATTCAAAATGCGCTGTTGGCACGTTTACTGGAACTCGGTGCAACGGCTGCCAAAGCGGGTGAATTTTCGATGCGCGCCTTTGAAAATGGCAAGCTAGATTTGGTACAGGCCGAAGCCATTGCTGATTTAATTGATGCCACTTCACAAGCCGCTGCGCGTTCTGCAGTGCGTTCCCTGCAAGGGGCTTTTTCCACCAAAGTGAATACCGTGCTGGAACAGTTAATTCACTTACGTCTGCATGTTGAAGCTGCTATTGATTTTCCTGAAGAAGAAATTGACTTTTTGGCCGATGGGAAAATCCTTAATTTGCTGGATGAAGTGGCTGCTTCGGTGACTGCTGTGCAACAATCTGCGCGTCAGGGACAATTGTTGCGTGAAGGTCTGCAGGTGGTGATTGCGGGCAAACCGAATGCAGGTAAATCTTCCTTACTCAATGCCTTGGCGGGTATTGAACGTGCGATTGTGACCGATATTGCAGGGACTACTCGTGACGTATTGCATGAAAAAATTACCCTGAATGGCTTACCAATTACCCTGACTGATACTGCAGGCTTGCGTGAAACAGGGGATATTGTGGAACAGGAAGGGATTCGCCGTGCGATTAAAGAAATTGAACAGGCAGATTTATTGTTATTGGTCTATGACTTGAGCCAAAACGAAGATCCGTTGCAATTGGCACAGCATTATTTTGCGGAACATATTGAACCGAAGCGTTTGATGTTGATTGGCAATAAATGTGATTTAACTGGTGTACAAGCTGCAATTTCAGATTTTAAAGGGTTTAGACATATTACTGTGTCGGCCAAACAAGAAACAGGTGTTCAATCGCTCATAGAGGCGATTACAGCGCATGCAGGCTTTCAGCCTGAAGAAGATACCTTTATTGCACGTACCCGTCATTTAGACGCAATGAAGCGCACGCAGCAGTATTTGGCTGAAGCACGTGAGCAGTTGGTGGTCTATCATGCGGGGGAATTAGTCGCTGAGTCGTTACGTCTTGCGCAGAATGCTTTGGGTGAGATTACAGGTGATTTTTCTGCAGATGATTTGTTGGGCAAGATTTTTGGATCGTTTTGTATTGGAAAGTAATTTCAATTTCAAATAATATTCCAATACGTTCCATGAGTTCCATTGTGAACAAAATAGCATTAAGTTTTAGTGGCTTAGTGCTTTTTTATTATCCTATTTTAGGTTGGTCAGCTGATAAAAATCAGCCTATTTGATAATGTTTAGTGTCTCTTTTGTTACAAACCCGATTTAACCCATGTCATGTTTAAACGTTTCAATTTATCTTTATGAAAACCCATCAATAATCACGTAAGTCTTTTTAAACCGCAGCATTTAAAGCTATGATGAGAAAATAATCAAAAATTGGCGCTCAATTCAATCCTAAATGCACGAGATGAAATCTCTGATGGAGGTATTTGGATGTTTGAACTGGCTTTTTTACGTGAAATACTCATTTCTTCGGTTCATTTTTTGCAATTGTCACTCGAAGCCATTTCTGTGATTTGTGTGGTGATTGGTCTAGTTAAAACTTTATGGGTGCTGGTTCAATTAAAATCGGGGCGTACTGCACGTTATTGTTTTGGGGATTGGCTTGCGACGGCGCTTGAATTTCAGTTGGCTGCAGATATTTTAGCCACCACGGTAGATCCAGATTTAGATAGCCTAATTAAACTGGCGATCATTGCAGTGATTCGAACCTTTTTAAATTACTTCCTAACTAAAGAATTAGAGCATCAAACCATCAATGAAAAATAATGGCTATTGAGTTTGAGATCAAAATAGAAGACATAGTCCCATTCATCTACAAGGTTTGAATATTTGAATAAACTCAGCTGATCCAAACCTTGTCCTGATTTTAGTTTGTCGTTTAGATGAAACTTCATCCTAAAACAGGTTTGTTCTGCAACTGGCGATACCAAATAATGATGTAGCCACACAGTAAGCAGATGGCTGCACAAAAGCTAAGTACGGCGGTGGTTAAACCGAAATGATCGGCCAGATAACCGACTGCAATAATTGGCAGAATCGTGCCTAAATAGCCCACAAATAAATAGGTCGACATCACTGCAGCACGATTCTGCAGATTGGTCATGGCATGAATTAAACCAAAAGCGCCAATCAATGCCAACCCGTGTCCTATGCCTAGCAGCACATCACTCACAAAAAATAGAAAACTCCAATGTAAATACATGCATAAACCGAGTACCAATAAACTCAATAACAGCAAATACAGCCCATAATTTAGGCATTTTTGTGCAGGAATGGCTTTAGAAAAATACTGCACCAGCGCTGAAATCAGCAAAATACAGGTGATGGCCAAACCACTGACCAAAGGCCCGTGCCACGGAATAATCACTTGCACAAAAGAGGGAGAGAGCGAAGCAAATAAACTAAAGGCAGCAAAGGCACAGAATGCGGTTAAACCTGTAATATAAAATTCTGCATGAAAGCGTGGTTCTGGGCGTTCTAATTTTGGGGCAATCGAGAAGGCTTGTGGCGTAAATTCAGGCGGTGCTAAACGTAACAATCCAATAAAACACAGGACAGCACCCAAAATGACAGGAATATATGGACTAAACAAAGGCGCTGCTGAAAATTGTGCCACACCACCACCGAGCAAAGGACCTAAGCCAAACCCGACTGCGGTAATGACTGAACTGAGCTGTGGCGCATGTGTTTTATGTGATTCGGGGATACTCCACATTAAGCCAATTAACGCCGATGTAGTCATAAGACCTGAAGCAATTCCAATCACAAAACGCCCCAAAGCAAGCCAAAGTGCATTGGTGGCAAACATAGACAGAATCAGTCCGAGGGTGATGATCACTAAACCCAATTCTAAGGTTTTTAAGAAGCCGATACTGTTGCTGGTACGCCCTAAAAAGAGCAAGGTAGCCAAACAACCGAGCATATACGCCACAAAAATAAAGGTGATATGGCTAGGTAAAAGCTGCCACAGTTCCTGATAAATTGGATACAGTGGGCTTGCAAGTGCCGTGCCCATGGTGCCAATAATCAGGGCGAGGCTGATCATCACAAAAGGATGCCAAGATTGAGATTGAGTCATAAAAAACTCGATTGATGGCTAAACTGTTGAGTTTAGTCTCATATAGTGAGAAATATCACTCAGTGTAAAGACAAGCCTTGAATCTGGTCAAGCCTATTTGTGTTTAAGCATAGCGTTTCAGCAATTTCATAAACTCTTCCAGTTCATGTTCATCAATCGCGCATTGATCACCAATCACATGATGGCGTAAATGCGATTCGATTAACTCATTCATCAAACCATTGACCGCACCTTTAATGGCTGCGACTTGTTGTAAAACTTCAATACAGCCATGATCAGGATTGTGAAGTGCTTGTTCTACTGCCCCAATTTGTCCTTGTAGGCGTTTGACGCGATTTAAAATTTTCTTATCTGTATGTAAATGACCCAACACATCACCTCAATTTTTATATACTCTATGGGAGTATATTTAACAATGATTTCCCATTATGCGTCAGCAACACTCTCATCGTATCCATCCACATCAATTCGATCAAGGCAATCCGCTGGCGCAGAAAAAAATATTATATGCGGCTTTGCTGACGGCTGTCATGATGTTCTTGGAAATCTTGGGTGGTTGGATTTTTCACTCCATGGCTTTGCTGGCGGATGGCTGGCACATGAGTTCACACATGCTAGCGTTAGGCTTGGCTTATTTTGCCTATCGGGCAGCACGTCATTATGCAGCCGATACGCGGTTTAGTTTTGGTACATGGAAAATTGAAATTTTAGCTGGCTATAGCAGTGCCATTTTATTGGTGGTGGTGGCTGCATTTATGGCAATTCACTCTATCGAGCGTTTATTTTTTCCTGTCGATATTCAGTATAACCAAGCCATCCCAATTGCAATTTTAGGGTTATTGGTCAATTTGATTTGTGCATGGTTATTACATGAAGATGATCACCATCACCATCACCATCACCATCACCATCACCATCACCATCATGAGCATACGCATGACAGCCATGACCTGAATCAAAAAGCCGCCTTTATGCATGTGGTGGCAGATGCGGTGACTTCAATTTTTGCGATTATTGCTTTAATTGCGGGTAAATATTGGGGCTGGGATTTTCTAGATGCACTGTTAGGTATTGTTGGTTCAATTTTAGTGGCGCGTTGGGCGATAGGTTTGATGCAGGAAACAGGGAAAACATTGCTGGATGCAGAAATGGATCATCCTGTGGTGGATGAAATTCGTGAAGTGATTGCAGAGTTACCAGTCAGTGTGATGATTACAGACTTGCATGTTTGGAAAGTCGGACAGGGTAAATTTTCCTGTATTTTGGCATTGGAAACCGCACACGATTTAGACGCAGATCAAGTCCGCACCGCCCTCGCCATTCATGAAGAAATTGTGCATATTTCAGTAGAAATTAATCCGCCATCAGGCTTGAATGTTCCACGTGAAACCTAAAGCGTTGCATAGCAAAAACGAGTTGTAGCAATTGCGTAATTCTGGCTTAAAAATACTGAATTCTGTGCAGCTTTCAGCTTAGAATCAGGCTAAATTTACTTTTAGATGAAACACATGATTAAACAATTGAGTTTAGCTGCCTTAATGGGATTATGCAGCGCCGTGAGCATGGCCGATGTTGCAACGGTTAGTAAAAATGTCAAACAACAGCATCCGCAACTGAAATTAGACAATATTCAAGCCACAGAAATGAAAGGTATTTACAGTGCCTCTATGGATGGTCAAGTGGTGTATTTGAATGAAGATGCACAACATATTTTGGCGGGTTCAATGATTCGTTTAAAGGATCAGCATAACTTAACCAAAGATTTATTGATCCAACAAAACAGTGTCGATTGGAAAAAGTTACCGTTACAAGATGCAATCAAAAGTGTGCGAGGTACGGGAAAACGTCAGATTGCGATCTTTTCTGACCCAAATTGCCCATATTGTAAACAGCTTGAGGCTGAACTGAAAAAGCTGGACAACATTACAATCTATACCTTTATTTTGCCGTTAAAAGCGCAATCTGTTGCGCCATCTAAACAGGTGTATTGTGAGAAAAACCCTGCTCTTGCTTGGGAAAACCTGATCACAAAAGCACAATTGCCTACAAGTCAAAGCAGTTGTGCCAACCCTGTGGAGCGCAACATTGTTTTAGCGCATCGTTTAGGTGTAAACGGTACGCCTGCGATTATTTTTTCGAATGGCTTTAAAGTTATGGGAGCATATCCTGCGGCACAAATTGAACAGATTTTTAAAGAATTTGGTCTTTAAGAACGGCTAATTTTTTATCTGATATTGGCAACTAAAATTGTGTAGTGTGTATCGGAGCAAACCTGAAATTTGTGATTGCGAAGTAGATATAAAAAACCGCCTCAATTTTTAGGCGGTTTTTTTATTGAGAGAGAAGATGTTTGACTGAAAAATTACAGTCGTTAATACAGGATTTAAGCACGCGATTTTTTCATGAACGTATTATAAATAAATAGAATAATCAGCGCACCAATGATGGAGGCAATAAAGCCTGCGGCAGAACCATCACCGTACAATCCCATCATACGCCCTGCATAGGTTGCCAATAAAGACCCTGCAATCCCAAGTAAGGTGGTGACAATAAACCCTGCTTTGTCATCTCCAGGATGAATCGCACGGGCGATTAAACCTGCAATAAAACCCACCACAATTGCGACAATTAATGACCACATGAGCAGCTCCTTGTTATCTTTGTTTATGTTTTACATCATGTTTCAGACTTATTTTTGCTGAAAAATCCCAAGGAAAATAGTCGAATAATGCTACAGCATGTTGTGTTTTTGTCCTGTTAGATAGATGAAATGCAAATTTTAGCCATAAAAAAAGTGATCTGAAACGATCACTTTTTTTAAGCGAGGCGTGTTTGTTTTATAAGCCAATTTCGCCAATAAACGGAATATGACGATATTTCTGGTCGTAATCTAAGCCATAACCGACAATAAACTTATCTTCAATTTCAAAGCCCATGAATTTAACTTCAAGTTCAATTTCACGGCGTGATGGCTTGCTAATTAAGGTACATAGCTCAATTGAATTTGGCTCGCGGGTTTGCAAAATTTCCATCACTTTATTTAGGGTGTTGCCCGAGTCGATAATATCTTCAACTACCAAAACATCTTTACCGCGAATTTCACCATCTAAATCTTTTAAAATTTTCACATCACGCGATGACACCGTGCCCCCGCCGTAGCTGGATACAGTCATAAAATCCAGTTCATGCGGCTTGTGAATGGTGCGGCATAAATCTGCCATGAACAATACAGAGCCACGTAATAAGCCAATTAAAACCAACTCTTTGTCGCTATTGGCATAATGAGCATTAATTTTTTGACCAAGTTCCTGAACTTTTGTTTGGATTTCTTCTGCAGAAATCAAAACCTGCATTTCAACTGTCATGGGTAGATACCTAAAAAGCAAAAATAAAAAAGGTGTTGACCTGCAACACCCCAAAATATGCGCTAATTTTAATATATCTTGCGCGATGTTGCACGTGCTTGCATGGTTAAAATAGCATCATTTTTGTGCTGAGTGAGAATCTGAGCGTAACAACAAAGCACAACCGAGTATCAGCATTGCCCATCCGATGGGTTTTATATACGAGGATTGCGCAGGTTTAGCCACCTGCTGCTGAGTTTTGATTGGGTTGGTAGTAGGCACGTTGTCCATAAATATAGGTCGCATGAATATTACGGTCATCTGCTAAAGTAATGAGGGCAAATAATGCATCTTCAAGATGTTTGGAACGTTGTTGTCGTAAGCGTTGTAAAGCGGTGGCATTTAAATCCAGCACCACAAAATCGGCTTCTTTGCCTACCTTAAAATTCCCCAGCTTATCGTCTAAGTCCAAAGCTTTGGCAGCACCTAATGTGGCGTGATACAACGCTTCAAAAGCAGAGAGTTTTGCCCCTTGCAGTTGTTGTACTTTATAGGCTTCATTGAGGATATGCAGTACATTAAACGTGGTGCCTGCGCCAATATCTGTACCTAAACCGACCTTCACCTGTCGCTCCCAAGTTTTATGCAGCGGAAATAAACCGCTGCCCAAAAATAAATTGGAGCTTGGACAAAAGGCAATTGCAGAATCGGTATGATGCAGACATTGCCATTCATGTTCTTCTAAATGCACACAATGCGCAAAAACCGAACGTGAACCTGTTAAACCATAGTGATGATAAACATCTAAATATCCATTTTGCTCTGGAAATAATTGTTTCACCCACGCAATTTCATTGTGATTTTCACTTAAATGGGTATGTACATAAACATCGGGATATTCGGCTTTGAGTTGCCCTGCCCGCGCCAGTTGCTCAGGGCTAGAAGTCGGTGCAAAACGTGGCGTAATCGCGTAGAGATTACGTCCTTTTCCATGCCATTTTTCAATCAACGCTTTAGAGTCTGTATAGCCTGAGTCTGCACTGTCACACAATGCTTCAGGTGCATGCCGATCCATCAGCACTTTACCTGCAATTAAACGCATTTGATGTTGTGCTGCCGCTTCAAACAACGCATCTACCGATTCAGGATGTACCGTACAAAACACCAAAGCTGTGGTGGTGCCATTTTTCAGTAATTCCTGCACAAAAAATTGTGCAATCTGATCTGCATAGGCTTTATCTGCAAATTGCAGTTCAGTCGGAAAAGTATAAGTATTCAGCCATTCCAGTAATTGTTCACCATACGCGCCAATCATTTCAGTCTGTGGAAAATGAATATGGGTGTCGATGAAGCCAGGCACAATGAGATGGTCAGGATAATGATGGAACTCTGTGTTGGCGTTTAGCTTTGCCTGCCCTTCTTGCCATGAACCAAACCACTGAATTTTGCCTTGTTCGCAAATTAACAAGCCATCGTCTACATAACGGACTTGTTCTGAAATTTGATCGGCTTGGCTGGTACAGTTTTTGAAATCAAGAAAGCGACCACGAATTGCGGTGCGTTGTACAGGAGATGGCATAAAACAACCTACATTTTTCATTTTTCAAGAGATTGTACCTTAAATGTAGCTTGCAGCAGTACGATAAAATTTATCGTACGGTAAATTAAAACTTGGTGAAATGAATACAAAAAGCCTTCTCGAAAGAAGGCTTGCAACGATGGTGGGGATTATTAAATTTTATAATGTGGTTTCATGGTGTTTTCGACTATGTCGAATTGATAACCACGCAGTGATTGTCAGCACAAGTACAATAAAGCCGAGTGAAATCCAGATAGGCATGTGGAATACATCTAACATCAGCATTTTAAAGCCAATAAATAGTAAAATTAAACCCAGTCCATACGGTAAATAATGCATTTTAGTGGCTGCGCCTGAGAGCAAGAAAAACATGGCACGTAAGCCCAAAATAGCCATAAGATTTGCAGTGAGTACAATAAACGGATCGGTAGTCACGGCAAAAATTGCAGGGATAGAATCCACGGCAAAAATAACGTCAGATGCTTCGACCAAAATTAAAACTAAAAATAATGGCGTTGCCCAAAGTACACCATTTTGGCGCACAAAAAACTGATCTTTTTCCAGTGTTGGGGTAATACGCATGTGTTTGCGTAGCCATTTCAACAACGCCATATCTTCAATATTGCTGGCTTCTTGCTCTGGACCTTTTAAGAATTTAAAGCCTGTGTAGACCAAAAATGCGCCAAAAATATACAAAATCCAGGAGAATTCTTGTACAAACCAAGCTCCAATAAAAATAAAAATGGTTCTGAGAATAATTGCGCCCAGTACGCCGTAGAGTAAAATTTTACGCTGTAAGCCCGGTGGGATGGCGAATGCGGCGAAGATCATCAACCAAACGAATACATTATCAATCGCCAGTGATTTTTCCAGCAAATAACCCGCAAAGTATTCCATGACTTTGGTGTTGGCGACTTCTAGCCCAACGCTGTGTTTAAGATACAGCCATAAACCGCCACCAAATAAAGCTGCCACACTGACCCAGGCGATACTCCAATACGCAGCGGTTTTGACTTTGACCGATTCGCCTGCTTTTTGTTTAAAGCCTAAGAAGTCAATGGCGAGCATGACTGCAACAATTGCAAAAAAGACCAGATATAGCCATAAATTGCCGATGGATTCCATACAATCTCCACATCCAACAACTGGCCACAAAAAAACCTTGACCTGTTGTCAGATGATTTCAAACATCTGTAACAACATGATCAAGGTCTTGCCTACATAGAGCGGACTTGTATCAACAAGTATGTGCACTATGCTCAGCGTCCGACTTTTTGCAAAGTGTAATGACGAAACGCTGACACGTTAAAGTTATATTTTAACGCTTGGAGGAGGCTACTCCCCTTGTTCAACATAATTTGGGATTAGGACGCTGCCTAAATCTGCGTAAAGAATTACATAATTTTAAGTGTTGTGCAATTTATTCTGTATGGTAAATCACTTTAATTTGTACAAATTCAGCACAATATTTCGTAAAGAGTGTGGCAAATTGAAAAAATAGATTTAGTTTGATAGGTGGACTTATGCAAATTCAACATCAAGAAACCCAACGCGGTGGCGAGTTTTTTATTGAACGAGATGGTCGGCATATCGCTGAAATTACTTATCAATATCAAGATGATCACACTATTTTAGCAGATCACACTTGGGTCGATCTGACATTACGAGGTCAAGGGGTTGCCCGTCAGCTATTAGATATTTTGGTCGCCTTTGCACGTGAAAAGCAGCTAAAAATTGTACCCGTGTGCTCTTATATTGAGACGGCTTTTGAAACAGATACACAATATGCTGATGTCGTGGCTTAAAAGTCTTTCTACGTTGAAATAATCTAATGTGTTGGTATTAAAACAGCATGCAGACTTCGTCTGTCGTGCAGTCTAAAATTTTCTTGAAAATATTATAAAAGCCCAAAAAAGCCAATCCACAGCGCGTAGATTGGCTTTTTTGTAACATAGTTAAGCCAAGATTATTCGTAATTAATCATCACTTTCATGGCATTTTCATCTGAAGCATGTTTAAACACATCATAGGCTTTTTCAAATTCAGAGAATTTAAAATGGTGCGTTGCCAGTTTTTCTAAAGGTAATTTGCCTGAACAGCAGGTTTTTAACAGCATACCTGTCGTATTGGTATTCACCAAACCCGTAGTGATGGTCAGGTTTTTAATCCAGAGTTTGTTTAACTCAAAATTTACCGACTTACCATGTACGCCCACATTGGCAATATGTCCGCCCTCTTTCACGACATTTTGGCAAATATCCCAAGTGGCTTCGACACCTACAGCTTCCATGGCACAGTCTACCCCGCGACCACCTGTAATCTCTAAAATACGTTGTACCGCATCTTCTTTGGCAGAGTTAATGGTATGGGTTGCACCCAACTCTTTTGCCATCGCCAAGCGGTTATCGTCCATATCGACTGCGATAATTTGTGCAGGAGAATAGAACTGTGCGGTAAGCAGACAACCCATGCCAATTGGACCTGTACCCACAATTGCAATGGTATCACCAGGTTTAACATTGCCGTATTGCACACCAATTTCATGTGAAGTTGGCAATACATCAGACAAGAAAACCGCAACTTCTTCATTTAAACCTTCAGGCAGCAAATATAAAGAAGTGTCTGCAAATGGAGTACGGACATATTCAGCATGAGTACCATCAATCATATATCCCATGATCCAACCGCCTTCATTTTGGCAGTGTGCATAGAGTTGTTTTTGACAGTTTTCACAAGTACCACAACGGCTGACACAAGAAATAATCACCTTGTCGCCTTTTTTGAAATTTTTGACTGCCGAACCTACTTCTTCAACAATCCCGATGCCTTCGTGACCTAAAATACGGCCATCAAATAGCCCTGTCTTGGCAACTGCAGTGTCTTGAATTTCTGGGTTTTTACCTTTCCAAATACCTAAGTCAGTACCGCAAATGGTAGTTTTGGTGAGACGAATCACGGCATCTGTTGGTTGTAAAATTTCTGGACGTGGGCGTTCTTCAAAACGAATATCATTGGCGCCGTGGTAGACCATGGCTTTCATTGTTTTTGACATTGTGACCATCCTTCTTAGTAATAATGATGAAAGACATCCAGCAGCCAACCTGTAGCAACCGTCATGCTCGCAGGATGTAATCTTTTTAAAGTAACAGGTCAAGATGACAAGTTCATGAGCAGTATTGTTGCTTTTAATAATTATAATATATAAATTTATAATTAATATAAAAATCCCCTATTTTTTGCCAAAAACAGGGGATTTTTTTTGAAAGAGTTTTAAATCAGTTTAAGCGATTTTAAGCCGTGTGTTGCAACGCTTGAATGAGTTTTTGATGTAAACCACCAAATCCACCATTTGACATAATCACCACTGCATCGCCCTCACCTGCTTGGCTCACGATTTTTTGAATAATTTCATCCAAAGTATTGGCCACCACCGCATGATTGCGAGCAGCCGCAACCACAGGCTGTAAATCCCAGTCTAAACCTTCAGGTTGATACCAAATCACAGCATCCGCCAAACGTGCTGAATCTGCCAAGCCCTCTTTATGACTGCCCATGCGCATGGTGTTGGAACGTGGTTCAATAATCGCCCAAAGCTTACGCTCACCCAAACGCTTACGTGCGCCGTCCAGTGTGGTTTCAATTGCGGTTGGATGGTGGGCAAAGTCATCATAGACTTCAATGCCGCGTATGGTGCCTAATAACTCCATACGGCGTTTCACCCCACCAAAATTGGACAGCGCTGCACATGCGGTTTCAATTGCAACCCCAACATGCTCTGCTGCGGCGATGGTTGCCAAGGCATTGGCGACACTGTGTTGCCCAGTCATATTCCAGCGCACTTCACCTTGTAGCACACCATTTTTCAGAACTTTAAAATGTGAACCATCTGCTGCAAGTTGTTCTGCATACAGTTCCGCTTGTGGATCTGCATTGAGCGAAGTACGTAGCACAGGTGTCCAGCAACCCATTTCTAACACTTCATCAATATGGGTTTCTGTAATTGGGGCAATAATGCGCCCTTCACTTGGGATGGTACGCACCAAATGATGGAATTGTTTTTGAATTGCGGCCAAATCATCAAAAATATCGGCATGGTCAAATTCAAGGTTATTTAAAATGGCGGTTTTAGGATGGTAATGTACGAACTTGGAGCGTTTATCAAAAAACGCAGAGTCGTATTCATCGGCTTCGACACAGAAATACTTGCCTGCACCCAAACGTGCACTTTCACTAAAGCCTAAAGGAACGCCGCCAATTAAAAAGCCCGGTTCTAAGCCTGCCTGATCCAATACCCACGCCAACATGGTGGTGGTGGTGGTTTTGCCGTGCGTGCCTGCAACGCCCAGTACGTGTTTGCCTTGCAAGACATGATCGGCCAAAAATTGCGGGCCAGAAATATACGGTAAACCTGCATTCAGCATGTATTCAACCGCATCAATCCCACGTTTCATGGCATTGCCTACAATCACTAAATCTGGATGCGGTTGTAAATGGCTGCGATCATAACCTTGCATTAAGGTAATGCCTGCATTTTCCAGTTGAGTCGACATCGGTGGATAGACGTTTTGGTCTGAACCTGTGACGGTATGTCCTAAATCGCGGGCCAAAAGTGCTAATGAGCCCATAAATGTGCCACAAATACCCAAAATATGCAGATGCATTCCGCCTTACTCCACTGCTTTTTATAGACACATCACGTATTTTTGTGCTGTTGTCGTGATTAACTTGATTTGAAGCAACGATAGCAAGGGTTTTGGCGAAAAGATAGTGATTCTTGTATCTCATTTCAGGGATTTTTCAGCGCTGAATCTGCGCCAAACGATGTAAAAAATTGCTGCTCTTGCATTTTTCATGGCAAATAGCTCGTAAAATAAAACTGAATTTTTAAGATAGTACGACACAATGTCTTCAGCATTTTTACTTTTGGTGGTTGCAAACTGTTTTATGACCTTGGCGTGGTATGGTCATCTCAAGTTTTTACCACATGATGCGCCGCTGTGGCAGGCTATTTTATTCAGTTGGGTGATCGCCCTGTTTGAATACAGTTTGATGATTCCTGCTACCCGTTTGCTGGCGCAGCATGGCTGGGCGGTAGGTCAAATGAAAATTACCCAAGAAGTTGTGACTTTATTGGTGTTTGTCCCGTTTATGATTTTTTTGTTTAAGCAACCTTTTAAACTGGATTATTTATGGGCAGCTTTATGTTTATGTGGCTGCGTATATTTTGTGTTTCGAGCATCTTAAAATGGTGCTTTTGCATGGCTTAAACAGCTCGCGTAGCTGCAATGGTGTGAGCCTGTGGTTAATTATTAGAAAATAACCAGATAAAAATAATCAAAAAAGTCGGTTGAGTCGCCGTGTTCAATTTTAACAAGTCGAAAAATCAGTCTATAATGTGGAGTTCTTATTCAAGCTTGGCTTTCTCGCCTGAATTTCTCTTTCCTTAGTTTCGTTTCTGGAATATTTGTAATGAACGCGGCCGCTGCACAAGACGCTCCTCTCGTTGGAATTATCATGGGTTCTCAATCGGATTGGGCAACTCTCGAACACACTGCCAATATGCTGAAGCAGCTTGGTGTCCCATTTGAAGCGGAAGTCGTTTCTGCACACCGTACCCCAGATCGCTTATTTGAATATGCTGAACAAGCGCGTGATCGTGGCATTCAGGTGATTATTGCAGGCGCTGGTGGTGCCGCACACTTACCAGGTATGTGTGCAGCTAAAACTGATTTACCTGTTTTGGGTGTGCCAGTGAAATCTTCAATTTTAAATGGTGTCGATTCATTACTTTCAATTGTGCAAATGCCTGCGGGTATTGCGGTAGGTACATTGGCTATTGGTCCTGCGGGAGCAACCAATGCGGCAATTATGGCAGCCCAAATTTTAGGTTTAACCCGTCCAGAAATTGCACAAAATGTTGCCAATTTCCGTGCCGCGCAAACTGAGAAAGTTTCAAGCAACAATATTCCAGGTCAGGCTTAAGCGGGACAATTACTATGGATAAGACCATCGGTATTTTTGGTGGCGGTCAATTGGGTCGCATGATGGCACAAGCGGCTTTACCCTTAAATATTCAATGTACCTTTTTTGAAGCCAGTCCAGATTGCCCAGCGGCAACCTTGGGTCAGGTTTTTGCCAGCAAAAGCGAAAATAGCCTACAAGATTTTATACACAGTGCCGATGTATTCAGCCTTGAGTTTGAAAATACTCCGTTGGCTGATGTTGATGTATTGATTAAGCACAAAGACTTGCATCCACCACGTCAGGCTTTGGCAATTGCCCAAAACCGCTTGCTGGAAAAAGGCTTATTTGATGAATTGGCGATTCCTGTTGCGCCGTATAAAGCGGTCAACTCGCTGGAAAGTTTACAGGCTGCTGTAGCTGAGCTCGGTCTGCCAATTGTGCTAAAAACCGCAACAGGCGGCTATGATGGCAAAGGTCAGTTTGTCTTGCGCAGTGCAGATCAGATTGAACAAGCATGGGCAGAACTTGGCCCTGCAGGCAGCTTGATCGCAGAAAGTTTTGTTACTTTTTCACGTGAAGTATCTATTATTGCGGTGCGTGGTCAAAATGGTGAAGTAAAAACTTGGCCATTGGCAGAAAACCATCATCACAACGGTATTTTGTCGCATTCGATTGTCCCTGCACCAAACAGCGCTGACTTGCAGCCTGCGGCACAAGACTATATCACTCGCCTGCTCAATCACTTGAATTATGTAGGTGTGTTGACGTTAGAGCTATTTGTCACTGACAAGGGCTTGTATGCCAACGAGATGGCACCTCGTGTGCATAACTCAGGTCACTGGTCAATTGAAGGCGCGGTGTGTTCGCAGTTTGAGAACCATATTCGTGCTGTAGCAGGTTTACCGTTAGGCTCAACTGAAGTGGTACGTCCAACGGTGATGGTCAATATTATTGGTCAGCATCCCAAAACTGAAGATGTGTTGGCATTGAATGGCGCACATTTGCATTTGTACAATAAAACTGAGCGTGAAGGTCGTAAAATTGGGCATATTACTTTAATGCCGAATGATGCTGCTGAGTTGACAGATTTATGCCGCCAATTGGCAAAAATTTTGCCAAATCCATTGGCGCTCAGTGCTGATATGAGCTTGTAAATTTAAAAATGACGCCAAAGCGCTCATCACGATGAGCGCTTTTTTATGCTCTCACATTTTTTATTCTGCCCATTTTTAAGGTGTTCTACCGTTAATCTGTCTAGGATTGACGCTGTAATTTTAGGTTGATTAAGATAGATCAGGCTGAATAAGCAACCATCACCGTAGCAAAGCAATACTTAAAATAAAAATGCGCACAAGTCTGATGGGAAACAGATGATAATTATGAATTCAAAACTTTAAATTCAAATAGCGCGTTTTAAATTTAAAGCGATGCTTCAACTTTGAATTTAAATATCAGAAATGAATTTAAAGATAGATCTGCAGTTTTGAATTTAAATAAAGTAGCGGCTCTTTTGATCTTTAAATTTAAAAAGCTACTTTTAAATTCAAAGTAATACATCGTAAATATGCAGTGAATGTCGTGTTTTGTGGATAACTTGGGTTGGTTTAATTTGAATTTAAACTTTTAAATTTAAAAGTCTTATCATGTGTTGTGATTTTGAATTTAAAAATGTGAGATGCCGTACTTGTGGATAAGTGTTTTAAATTTAAAACGAGAAAATGAATTTAAAACTGTGTAAATGAATTTAAAGTTACAGATTTTCATCTGATCTCTGTGGCTGAAGGTGTTATGGTAAAGCCAAGATTTAAATTCAAAACACATCAAAGGGTATTATGCATCGTTTCGCTGTGATTTTTGCGACAGCTGCAATGGCAGCTACTCAGGTTCAGGCAGAACTGATTATCAATGGAAAATCTGTCACCGTAACACCAACGGTCAGTACATCTGCAAATTTTCAACCACAAAACCATTTTCAAAGTTGTTTGGCCAATTTACGCAGCCAAGCCATTGCCAAAGGGGTGAGTGGCAGCAGTTATGATCGCTATACTCAAAATCTCAGCCCAGATTATTCCGTCATTGAGCGTTTAAATTACCAACCTGAATTTTCTACGCCAATCTGGGATTATCTCTCAGGCTTGGTCGATGATGAGCGCGTGCAGGCAGGACAGCAGAAATTGGCACAGCACCGTGATGTGCTCAATCGTGTTGCAGCAGCCTATGGCGTACCTGCAGAAACCGTAGTGGCGGTTTGGGGTGTAGAAAGTAACTTTGGTGCGATTTCAGGATCCTATCCATTATTGCAAGCGCTAGGTACCTTGAGCTGTGAAGGACGCCGTCAAAGCTATTTCCGAGGTGAGTTTTTTACCACCATGCGTTTATTGCAACGTGGTGATGTCACTGAATCACAATTAAAAGGCTCATGGGCAGGGGCGTTTGGGCATACTCAGTTTATGCCATCGACCTATGATGAGTTGGCGGTCGATTTTGATGGTGATGGTCGCCGTGACTTAGTATCTAGTATTCCAGATGCTTTGGCTTCCACCGCTAACTTTTTAAAACGTCGCGGCTGGCAAACAGGGCAGCCGTGGGGCTTTGAAGTCAAAGTGCCTGCAGGCATGTCTTTGAGTGGTGAAGGGCGACGCAATAAAAAATCCCTCAGCAGTTGGGTTAATCGTGGGTTGACTCGTGCAGATGGTTCGGCATTAATTCAGGGCAATTTATCGGGCAGTAGTCAGGCAGGCTTGATGGCACCTGCAGGTGCGAATGGCCCTGTATTCTTAGTGTTTAGAAACTTCGATGCCATTTATAGCTATAACGCAGCAGAAAGTTATGCCTTAGCGATTGCGCATTTATCAGATCGTTTAATGGGGCAGTCTGCATTCCGCACCGCTTGGCCAACCGATGATGCAGGTACATCCCGCGCAGAACGCCGTGAAATTCAACGCTTTTTGTTAAGTCGTGGTTATGACATTGGTGAAGTGGATGGTTTAATTGGCGACAAAACCCGTCAAGCGATTCGTCAGGAACAGACTCGACTCGGCTTGGCTGCAACAGGTCGGGCAGGGCAGCAAATTTTAAGAGCGTTTCGTAATGAAGCGGCCAAACAAATGATGCAATAAGTTGTTGCGATTGCATAAAAAAGGTCTGCAAATGTGCAGACCTTTTTAATTTTTGTCTTAAAACAGGGGATTAAGGTTCAATTTTCACTGCTTCAAGCAAATCAAAAATCACAGTCGTGACATCTTGGCTTAATTCTTTGTTATTAAAAATTTCATAAGCTGAAATGGTGATGTCGGTATCACTTGGCAGCAAACGCTGTTCTTCTTCAATCAGGTGTTCAATTGGTAATAAGGTCTGTCTAACCTCAAGATGCAAAATATCTTTGTATTCAATATTTTCATCTTCAAGTTCAATCACTTGCTCATTAAAATACGGCAATAAAATCGAGTGGAGACAAGGTTGAAGCTCAACAATATCAAAAATTTCGATATCACGGCTTTGTTCAATCGTGCTGATGTGGTCATTTACTTCAATCAGGATATGGTAGTAACTCACATGAATCTCCACAGATCGTTCAGGGTTATACAGAGCCTTCACAATAACATGAAATGAGTAAATTTGCTGCCTTTGCACGTGTAATGGATATGCAACTATCGTACAGGGTGAGGGGAGTTTTGTGTTTTAGTCACTTCAGTTTGCCAGATTGCTCAATGCCGTGCATGGAGTAAATCGAGATCGGCAGGGCGCAGTTGGAAATTCTGCAACTGCTGATCTTTTAGCATTGGATACATTAAGGCATAAGGGTCGTTATGGTGTGCTAAACCCAAAGCATGACCAAATTCATGCGCCAAAGTAAGACGTAAATCATCTTTAGATTGAAACTCATAAATCCGAATGGCCTGACCATCAAAGCTGCCTTTATCAAATAAACGTGGTTGAAAATGTGCATTAAATTGCTGGATGGATACATCAATGTCTTGATTAAGTTGATTGAGGGCATCGACTTGTTGATTGAGCTGGTTAATTTGCTGATTAAATTGCGCTATTTCGTGTTCTAAACTCCACATGTGTTGCTGGATTTCTTGTTTTTTGGCTGCAAAAATTTCCTGTTGCGAAGGATGTAGCCCACCACTTTGGTTAATTTGCTGTACTTGACGATTGTATTGTTCAAGTTGTTGTTCAAATAGCATTTTTTTTGCATCAAGTTGTTGATTTTTATCTGCAATTTCTTGTTTTAGTGCTTGAATATTTTGGTTTTGATTGTTCCAGTGTTGTTGGCGTTGTTCAATGGCTGTAAGTTGTTGTTGGCGTTGGTTTGATTCATCTTGACGTTGATCATAAATCAAGTGAATGGCGAGCTTGGCGTTCGGGTCATATACAAAATAATCTTGTCCCGTCCCTTGTTTCCAAATATGGGTGGCTTCCTGACTCAGTTGTAGTAAATCGGCATGGCTTAAGCCAAAACGCGGATCGACTTCAGCAATACGATAACGTAAGCGAGTATCTAAAGGATGTTTTAAATGATCTAGTGCAGTATTGTGTCGTGTATGAGGATGTTGAATATTTTGATAAATCAGCAAGATAGAAAACAGTATGATTGCACCCAATAGAAACAAACGCATTGCTAGCGACATCCTTTTTTGGGTTTACTGTAGCCGAAAGTAGGGCAGAAACTCAATCTATTTGCAGTTAGAGTATTATTTTATCTATTGTACTCGGTTGAGCGTCCAATTGTCTGTGCTCTTTCATTTAAATCTTGAAGTCAGTGTATGGATATCGAAAAGAAAAACCGCGCTGCAATTGCTTGCAGCGCGGTTTTTGATGTGCGTTAAAGCGACAAATTATTTTTTATCATCTTTGACTTCAGTGAATTCAGCATCCACAACGCCATCATCGGCTTTTTGTTGACCTGCGTCACCGCCAAATGCATTTGGGTCGAAACCTTGTGCACCGCCTTGACCTTGTGCAGCTTCATACGCACGTTGCGTAATTGGCATGATGATGTTTTGCAATGCTTCAGTTTTTGCTTTGATTGCATCTACATCATTTTCTTTGGTTGTCGCTTCAAGCTCAGTGACTGCAGTTTCAATCGCAGTTTTTTCATCGGCAGTCACTTGTTCACCAAGGTCTTTTACTGCTTTTTGAGCAGAAGAAACTAAAGCATCCGCTTCGTTACGTGCTTTTGCAAGTTCTTCAAACTTACGGTCTTCTTCAGCATTTGCTTCAGCATCTTTAATCATCGCTTCAATTTCAGCATCGCTCAAACCAGAGTTTGCTTTAATTTGAATCGATTGTTCTTTGCCTGTGCTCTTGTCTTTTGCAGACACTTTCAAGATACCGTCAGCGTTAATGTCGAACGAAACTTCAATTTGTGGCACACCGCGTGGCGCTGGTGGAATGTCACCTAATTGGAAGTTACCCAACAATTTGTTTTGTTGAGCCATTTTACGCTCACCTTGGTAAACTGAAATGTCTACTGCAGGCTGGTTGTCTGCCGCTGTTGAGAACACTTGAGATTTCTTCGCAGGAATCGTGGTGTTTTTCTCAATGATTGGCGTCAACACGCCACCCATAGTTTCAATACCAAGCGTTAACGGAGTTACGTCTAGAAGCAATACGTCAGTTTTGTCACCAGACAATACGGCACCCTGAATTGCTGCACCAATTGCAACAGCTTCGTCTGGGTTTACGTCTTTACGTGGCTCTTTGCCAAAGAATTCTTGTACTTTTTGTTGTACAAGTGGCATACGTGATTGACCACCCACCAAAATCACGTCAGAGATGTCAGAAGTTGAAAGTCCTGCATCTTGTAGCGCAACTTTACATGGCTCAATGGTACGAGCGACTAAATCAGCAACCAAACCTTCAAGTTTGGCGCGAGTCACGTTCATCACCAAGTGCTTCGGACCTGTTGCGTCTGCAGTGATATATGGCAAGTTGATTTCAGTCGCATTTGAAGATGAAAGCTCGATTTTTGCTTTCTCAGCCGCTTCTTTCAGACGTTGTAATGCCAATGGATCTTGTTTCAAGTTGAAGTTTTGCTCTTTTTTGAACTCTTCAACCAAGTATTCGATCAAGGCATTGTCAAAGTCTTCACCACCAAGGAAGGTATCACCGTTGGTTGATAACACTTCAATTTGTTGGTCGCCATCAAGGTCTGCAATTTCAATGATCGATACGTCAAAAGTACCACCACCCAAGTCATATACAGCAACTTTACGGTCGCCTTCTTTCTTGTCCATACCAAATGCAAGCGCAGCAGCAGTTGGTTCGTTGATGATACGTTTAACTTCTAAGCCTGCAATTTTACCCGCATCTTTGGTTGCTTGGCGCTGTGCATCGTTAAAGTACGCAGGTACAGTAATCACGGCTTCAGTAACTGTTTCGCCCAAATAATCTTCGGCAGTCTTTTTCATCTTTTTCAAAGTTTCTGCAGAAATTTGCTGTGGTGCAAGTTTCTTGTCATTCACTTCAACCCAAGCATCGCCATTGTCTGCTTTGATGATTTTGTAAGGCACAAGACCAATGTCTTTTTGTACCGCTTGGTCTTCATAACGACGACCAATCAAACGCTTAATTGCGAATAATGTGTTTTTCGGGTTAGTTACAGCCTGACGCTTTGCAGATTGACCTACAAGAATTTCGCCATCTTTATAAGCAATAATAGATGGAGTTGTACGTGCGCCTTCTGCGTTTTCAATTACTTTAACTTTGTCGCCTTCAAGTACCGCTACACATGAGTTAGTTGTACCTAAGTCAATACCAATGATTTTAGCCATTTGGATGTTTCCTCAAAAATTCTTTTGCAATGTTTTCACTTGTTATTCGATATGAGAGCCAATCAAAATTTTTCAAGTTGTTTAGATGAAAATTTTTTATCAACTCTCGATTTTATAAGGCTTAAGCGCCAACCATCACCATTGCAGGGCGGAGTAAGCGACCATGTAAGGTGTAGCCTTTTTGTAATACGTTGCCAATTTCATTGGCTTTTGCATTTGGATCAATCCCTACGGCTTGATGCAGGTCTGCATTGAAACCATTGGCTGTATCAATCACCACCACACCAAACTTTTCTAAAGTGGTCAGTAATGATTTCAAGGTCAGTTCCACACCTTCAGACAAGGCAGTTTTTTCATCACCATTGGCGGCAATAGCACGCTCAAGGTTGTCTACAGAATCCAATAATTCTTTAGCAAACTTTTCTAAAGCAAACTTTTTAGCTGTATCTGCTTCACGTTCTAAACGCTCTTTGGTTTTTTCCGCTTCGTAAACTGCATTGGCAGTACGTGCTTTTTCCAATTTTAGGTTTTCTTCAAGTTTGCTCAGTTGTTCTTGTAAAGACTCAACGGAAACTTCTGCTTGCTCAGTATCTTGCGCTGTTTGTTGTTCCGTCTGCTCTTGCTCAAGGTCTTGAGTTTGTTCGTTCTGCTCAGTTGCCATTGATTTACTCCGTTTAAATGGGTTTTTAAACATGTACAGTCCTTTGGCGTCAGTGCTAACTGCGTTATTGCTGAACTGCCATGGTTAGAGAAGTTCGTAATTAGCTAAGAAATCGGGGCAGGGCAGATAAAATTCAAGCGTCTTTGCAGATTAATTTATTTTTGCATTGAACTTTAACTAAAAATAACGTCTTTGCTGCACTTTAATATTGCAAGTGAGGGATAGTTTAAAGGAAAAAGATGCAGCATTAAGGTGCTCAAAAGAAGATTTAAATCCTAAAAAAGTATTTGATTTATATCGAAATTAATCTATAGCCTATGATTTTTATTTTAGCTTTTATCCAATAACCGTGCTATGGACGTGTTAAGTAAGAGCTAAACCAATTATTTTAGAGAAATTAATTATTTTACAATAATTTATACGCTGCTTATTCTTTGTGCATAGATGCTATATCGCTGTAGATTCTAGTGTATTGTTAGAACTTTTTTCGGGGCTTATCTAACTTCTGAATAAGCCCTTTTTTTACCTCATTTGTTTTGCTTTGCTGTAAGACTCAATCACGATCACGTCGTTGTTCACGGTCTTTACGGTTTTCCTGCCAGCGCTTTTGTTGTGCATCACGTTGTTGTTGCCAGCGTTTACGTGCTTCCTCACGCTTTTTTTGTTCAGCTTCAATTTGCTGCTTACGCTTTTGCTCAAGCTGTTTACGCTGCTGTTCCGATAAGCGTTTGCGTTGCTCTGCTAAGCGTTGTCGCTCTTGTTCATAGCGTTGTTGCTGTAATTGCTGTTGTCGTTTTTGTTCCCATTCACGACGTTCTAGTTCACGTTTACGACGCTCTAACTCAACCCGATTTTTACCTTGTTGATATTCCCAACGCTGCCGATCATTGTCATACCGTCGATGATCATCATCATAGCGACGGTCATAGCGTGGCTCATATCGTCCATCGTAGTAACCTTCGTCAGGCACGACCACGCAACCTACGGCTAAAATGGCAGTTGCGCACGAAAGTAAGATCAATTTTTTTGTCATGCTCTGCCTCCTGAGCCGATGAGGTAAATTTGTCTGAAACATCAATCATAGACCGCAATAGTGTCAATGACAGCGTCATAAAAGCAGGGTAGCGTATAGGTAATTTGAATGTGTATAACGATTGAAGCACTTGTATAACAAAATGGTCACTGTGCTGTTGATCATGAAGAAATTATGAAGCGTTTAGGCAAATCATGCAGACATATAAAAAGGAACAGGCATGCAAATTTTGAATTCATCTCTCAAAAATAAATTGCACAAAGGACAAGGTGCTGCTGCGCGTGCATTAAATAAGTTACCAAGTCGAGTACATCATACTTTGGCTCAAGCTTTGGGTTATCCGTATCATTATCCAGACCTTGATCCATTTATTAAATGCATGATGGCGGCACAATTAAAACAAGGGAAAATTGGTTTTATTGGTGCTGACCCTGTACAGTCTAGACAGGCATTTGATCGACAAATGCAATCTATTCTGAGCACTCCAACTGCGGTCAAACGAGTTGAAGAAATCCGTTTAAACTTAGCCAGTGGCAATATCGCAGCGCGTTATTATCATCCTGCACCACATAAAAAATTGCCTTTAATCGTGTTTTATCATGGTGGTGGTTTTGTGGTGGGTGGTTTAGACAGTCATGACGAATTTTGCCGCTTAATGGTGGTACATGCCCATGCACAAGTGTTGAGTGTGGAATATCCACTCGCGCCTGAAGCTAGTCCACAGCAGATTATTCAAGTCTGTGAAGATGCTTTGGCATGGGCATATCAACATCGTCGAGAAATGAAAATTTTAAAAAATCGCATAGCGGTGGCAGGCGATAGTGCGGGTGGTAATATTGCAGCGGTGGTTGCACAGCGTAGTGCTCATTCAGCCTATGCACCTGACGCACAATTTTTAATTTATCCAGCCTTAGATTTTAAGAGTCGCCATCCTTCATTCTTTGCTTATAAAGATGGTTTGGTGCTGACGGGGCAAGATGTTGATTTTGTCACACAGCACTATGTCACACAGCATCAGGTCGCTTTGGATGATCCAATCATTTCGCCAACTTTTGGCAAATTGAAAAAACTAGCGCCTGCCTTTGTGGTCACAGCAGGGCATGACGTTTTGCATGATGAAGCTGAAATTTATGCACATAAATTACGTCAACATGCTGTCACGGTAAAATATGTAGAATATTTAGATCAAACACATGGTTTTATTAGCATGACCTTTGTGTCGCGTCGCGCCAAAAAAATCAGCATTGAAATGTGTAAAAACTTTAGAAAATTTTGGGATCGACCACGTAGCTAAACCTTGGGTTGTCTTTGTTAATCTGTTTCACGTGGAACGGTTAAACCAGAGTAGAGATTTCGGCTTCTGGAAAAGTCAGTTCGAACTCAAGCACGTAAAAACCATTGATGAAGCGTGCCTGATTAAAATCAGGAAACAACTTGGATTCGATTGCCAAGACGCATGTTTGAGTGGGATTAATCTGCCGCGAAAAGAAGGATTAAATTGATAAGATTTCCCTTGCCATGTTTGCTGAATTTTTAAAAGCGCAGCAGGGATGTAATGACTATCAATAAAGCTACGTTGCGTATTGCATTTTTCAAGTTGAATGGCGAATTGCAAATCTGCGTGTTGTATTTTGCAACTCATCTGTCGATCTTGAATATCCCAATCAAAGCTTGCCAGTTCTTTCGGAATACCCCAAAGCTGTTGTCCGTGTTGCACAGAAGACTCGGTTGAAACGAAAATTTTAGGAATAGTAGATAAACGACGCTGCCTAAATAAAGGATGATCTAAAATCAGCAGCTCATCGTAAGCACCAATGGGGCTAGCGTGATAACGCACCCACATGACTTGAACAAGACGTCCTAAAAAAGAAGGTGTTAAGCCAAAAGGTTGTGCCTGTTTTAAAAATTGTGGGCTGAGCCAATAATTTAAAATATAGGCTTCACCTTGAAGTTGCCAAGGTGCTGGACACAGTCGGCTCTGATCTGAATTATTTTTATCAAATGGAGCGTAAAACTCAGTCCTTCAGGTCAGAGATATAAGCGACACGACATGAAGTGTCGTTTGATTTAACTAAGGACTATTTTTCTTGAGTTTTGATTGTTAATATAAGTACATGAAAACCCTTAAATTACGTATAAAAGACAAACATTGCAAGGTGTTAGACCAACTAGCATCAGAAGTGAACTTCGTCTGGAATTATGTCAATGATTTA
>NZ_VPEA01000015.1:0-41451 GCF_013417365.1 Acinetobacter sp. YH12252 | reverse complement strand
TAAAATACAAAAGATAATCATTTAAATCTCTAATAAATACCCACCTTGCCACTACTGAATCGACATAGACAAAATGAGCACTTATGCAAATATTTGTCTATATTTTTAGTTATAGTTAATTACTCTCCTCCGAGAAGACCTTTCCATGGGTTAGACATTAAGTCATCTTGATCTTCAATAGTGACTTTAATTTCATCATTCAATAATTGTCTAATCAAATGAACCTTATCATCTGGGATGAGCATCAGTTGAGCATTTAGTCCTGCCGCAATAATTTCTAAGGTATCTAATCGAGGATTGCCTTGACTTTCCAGTTTTTGGTACTGCTGTCTTGAAATGCCTGTACGTGATTGCATATCAACTTGCTTTAAACCCAATAGGGTTCGTCTTTTTTTGACTTGCTGTAGTAAAGACTTATTTAGTATAGACATATTTATTGCTTTTTGGTGGTATAAGAAGCATATTAGTTGCTTTTTTATTAAGAAGCAATGACAGAAATTATTAACAGGCTCCGCGGCATCAATATTTAGGATCTAGGCAAGCTGATCTTGTTTAACATAAGCCACTTAGTAGTAGCTAATACTATCTTTTGTTTTGGAGTTTTTTTTATCTTGTATGATTGATACTTTGGAGCATCATCTACACGGTTTTTTGTTCACAGTTTTGAAAGAGCACTTTTGTAAACTTACTTTTTTAAGTATAAAAATTTCTTATGAAGTAAAATATTGAATAAAACAACAATAAAAAAGCCCCAGTCATTCAACTGAGGCTTTTAGAATCTGGAGCGGGAAACGAGACTCGAACTCGCGACCCCAACCTTGGCAAGGTTGTGCTCTACCAACTGAGCTATTCCCGCATGCGGTGTATAATACATTATGCAAAAATAGGGTCAATCCATTTATGCAAAAAATTAGCTTAATTGCATAAATAAACTACATTTTTCAGAACAACTGGCGATGAGATCGCCAAATTTAAGTAGAAAAACACGCTGTAACGGCACGAAGCACGAATGATTCTACCAAAGTGCTGAGAATTGTATAGAACGCAGTTATACTGCTAGGCAGCCTTTAAACCATTTTGGGAAATACAATCATGAGTTTAGAACAACAATTGTTGCAACGCTTAGCTGCTTTAAATCCAAGTCATTTAGACGTTGTGAATGAATCTGCAGGGCATGGCGGTTATTTCCCAGGAAAAGAATCCCATTTTAAGGTGGTGATGGTGAGTGATGTTTTTCAGGGCTTACGTTCGGTACAACGTCATCAAAAAATTTATGCCGCTGTGGGTGATTTACTTGCACCGAATAAAATTCATGCGCTTGCGATTCATGCCTTTGTTGCCTCTGAATGGCAAGGCCAAGATACGTCTAGCCCTGAATGTGCACATGCACCAAAAAATGCGTAAGGGAAGGCCATAGATGGAAAATTTATCATTGCTGAATAACATTCACGTTGCTGCAGTGGCTTTGTTGCTGTTGGTGATTGTGGTGCGTGCCATGACTTTATTTAAAGGTACATTGAATCACTCTCCAAACCCTAAAGCATGGAAAGTCTTTGTGGCTTTACAGCATTCGGCACTCACGTTGATTGTGGTGACAGGAGTCATTGCCTTATTTCTGAAGGATTTTCAGGTCGAAGCTTGGTTTTATGCCAAAATTATTTTATTTTTTGTGATGCTTTCTTCTTTGATTAAAGCGTATAAAAAAGATGAGCGTATTTTGCTGGTGCAGCGCCGTGTTGGTTGGGGACTGGCTCTGATTGCCTTCATTGCCATTTTAGGTTTGGTCATGCTTAAACCAAGTTTTGGCTAGGGCAAGTTTAAGGATTGTTAGACACTATGTACCAACAATCATAGCGGGTCGGTTAAACTGAACATATAACAAGAACTGAAGTCATTCAACGAGGGGCGACAATGCGCACACGTGTGGTGTTTAATCAGAAAGGTGGTGTTGGAAAATCCAGTATTACCGTGAATTTGGCAGCAATCAGTGCTCATCAGGGGCTAAAAACACTGGTGATTGATCTCGACCCGCAAGCCAACTCTAGCCAATATTTACTGGGCGATGATGCGACCTATTCTGCCGATAAACCTGCACTTGAACCCAATATTGAAAATTATTTTGAAGAGGTTTTGGGGGGCAATCAGTCCAAAGGTTTATTGGGCAATGCGCTAGGCTCGATTTTAAAAAACCGCAGCAAAGGTTTAGAAGCCTATGTGCATCAGTCACCGTTTAAGAATCTGGATGTGATTCCTGCAAGTCCGCAATTGGGTGGTTTGGCACATGCCTTAGAATCTAAACATAAAATTTACAAACTACGTGATGCCCTGCAGCAATTGTCTGATCAATATGACCGTGTATTTATTGATACTCCGCCTGCATTTAACTTTTTTACGCTCTCTGCCCTAATTGCGGCAGATCGGGTGCTCATTCCTTTTGACTGTGATGTGTTTTCTAAACGTGCCTTACAAAGCTTGATTGAAAATGTATTGGAAACCCAGGATGATCATAATCCGCATCTGGAAATTGAAGGGATTGTGGTGAATCAGTTTCAGGCACAAGCCAAGTTGCCGCGTGAAGTGGTTCAGCAACTTAAAGATGAGGGATTGCCTGTCTTGAACAGCATGTTGCCGCCTTCAGTGCTGATGAAAGAATCGCATCATAAAAATTTGCCATTAATTCATTTGGCAACAGATCATAAATTGACGCAGGCCTATCAATCGTTGTTCAATGAAATTGAGCAAGCGTGATACAGAGGTAGACATGAAAACATTTGCAATTGGTCTTGTCGCGGCAAGTAGTTTATTGCTAGGGGCTTGTGCGACCACAGTGAAACCTAGCTATGTGTCGCCTACACATTATCAGGCTTTGAATTGCCAACAATTACAAAGTGAATATAACCGCATTCAACAATATATTGAAAGTGGTGTGCAGGCACCCAAACGTACAGGCGTTGGTGTAGGTGTGGGCTTAGGTGGTGGCTGGGGTAGCCGAGGTGGTTGGGGCATTGGACCAAGTGTTTCGGTGAATATGGGACAGTCATCCAATACCAAAAATACCGAATTAGCACGTTTATTGGGTGAGCAAGAAGCAATTGTGCAGGCTGCAAAATTTAAAGCTTGCCCGATTATTGTTAAGCCCAAACCTGTAACATCTTAAATTTTAGGATTTGCGAATATTTTGTCTATGGTGCTGCCATTTGTGCAGCACCATTGCTTAAAAAATGTAGCAAGATAATTCAAGGTTGATTTCAATCTAATATTTTAAAAACAAAAACTTAATTTTATTTTCTGTTTTATTTACACCCTTGGGTCAGTCCTGCTAGATAGAAAAACTTGTCATTTTCAATGGCTTTCATATAAGGTGTGCTCCTATTTTTGATTTGCATGCTCTGGTGTTTATGATTGAAAGTTGGCTCTTTGTCCTAGCAATGATTGCGGTCTTGATGATTCCTGGCCCGACCAATGCGCTATTGGCAAGCTCAGCCCACCAACAAGGCATTGCCAAAACCAGTCTGCTGATTCCCGCAGAGTTTTTTGGTTATATGTATGCCATTAGTCTGTGGGCGTTATTCATTCATTTGAGTGCGCCAATTTGGCCTTATTTAATTGATATACTGCATGTTTTAAGCGCAGGCTATGTGTTTTGGATGGCTTTTCATTTATGGAAGCAGTCACATTTAGAGCAACATTGTCAAAAACACTCTGCCATTCGCCCTGCACAATTATTTTTTTCGACTTTTAAAAACCCAAAAGCCTTGTTATTTGCTGCAGGTATTTTTCCTACAGAAACGTGGGATAACCCGACCAACTTTGCTATGGTCTATGTCTTATTTGGTCTGATTTTATTGCCAACAGCGTTATTTTGGATGTCTTTTGGGCGAGCAGTTTTGGCGCGAGAAACCAATAAAGTGACTGCAGATCTGTTATATAAAGGCTCGGCTTTGCTGTTGGTGGTGTGTATGCTGCCTGTGGTGGCACGTTTTTTCTAAAGATTTAGAGATTTTTGGTGAGTTGAGCACTCATCTCACCTATTTTGAATGGATAAGGGCAGCACTGTTCAACAGGCATGCCCAAAAAATTTCACAACTTAAGCAGTTTTTTTCTTGAGTTTTTGGCGAATAAAACCAATCACCCCAGGCAAGACACTTAAAATAATAATGCCGAAAATTAAATGGGTGAAATTGTCTTTCACAATTGGCATATTGCCAAACAAATAACCGAGTGTAATAAACGACGCGATCCAGCAAAAAGCGCCAATTACGTTATAGGTTAGGAAGTATTTATAATTCATGCTGCCTGCACCCGCCACAAAGGGCGCAAAGGTACGCGCAAAAGGCACAAAACGCGCAAAAATAATGGTTTTTCCGCCGTGTCGCTCAAAAAACTTCTGGGTTTCGATCAAATGTTTTTTATTGATAAAACGTGATTCCAGTTCAAAAACCCGTGGACCAATATATTTACCAATGTGGTAATTCAGGGTGTCACCGAGTACCGCAGCAGTAAACAATAAAATACCCAAAATCCACGGATCCATCACTCCTGTCGATGCAGCCAATGCGCCTGCCGCGAACAGTAAACTATCGCCAGGTAAAAACGGCATGACCACCAAGCCCGTTTCTACAAAAATAATCAGGAATAAAATAGCGTAAATCCATACCCCATATTGGGTGATGAATTCGAGCAAATGTTCATCGACGTGTAATATAAAATCAATCAGTTCCATGGGAAAAAACAAGCGAAAGTGTGCTCAAATCCTAGCAGTCCACAGGCGGAAAGTCAGTATGAAAAGGTAAATAATTTTCACAGTGATTTTAGGGATGCTAGACCAGCCACATCGGTTCTTTTTCGTTGCATAGATGCAACAACATGTCTTTTAAATGCGTATTTATCCTGAATTTTGAAAAAACTAAGATGTATTTGTCTTCAAGAATGAATCAAAAATATAGGTGATCTGATGTTTAATCCAAATGTTGTGTTAAAAAGTGTGGTCGAAAAAGCAAGTGTGCAAGCCATTGTAAGTTTGTTTGCACGTGCTTTTTTAGCGTATTTATTTATTGTATCTGGTTGGGGAAAAATTGCAGGCTATGATGCAACAGTGGGCTATATGCAAGCTATGGGTGTTTCAGGTTCATTGCTACCTTTGGTGATTTTGCTAGAACTTGGTGGTGGTTTGGCAATTCTATTCGGTTTACAAGCACGTGTCGTGGGTTTGGGTTTAGGTGTTTTTAGTCTTTTAACTGCATTTTTATTCCATGCTGCACCAGAAGATGCGCTGAATTTTATGAAAAATATTGGTTTGGCTGGCGGTTTCTTCTACATCATGCTTTACGGTGCAGGCAAAATAAGTCTAGACCATCTTTTGGAAGCAAAAAAGTAAGTCATTGATTTCCACATCAGCTCAACAATTTAAGCAATCTTCAAGAAGGTTGCTTTTTTTATGCCATAGAAAATGCATAGTCTTTTAAAACTTAGAGTATGTGGTCACTGCAATATCACGAAGAAAAATAGCCATTTTTAGGATTGTCTGAATAGTGTGCGCAAGGCGTGGAAAAATGCTAGAATAGCGCGCTTAATTCGTTTGCCTTTCTATAGTTGTTTGTCATGACTACCAATACTCAAATTACTGAAGATCGTATCCTGATTCTGGATTTCGGTTCGCAATATAGCCAGCTGATCGCACGTCGTGTTCGTGAAGCGGGCGTATATTCTGAAATGTATGCCTACGATATGTCGGAAGAAGACATTCGTGCATTTAATCCAAACGGTATTATCTTATCGGGTGGACCTGAAAGTGTTCACCAAGCGGGTAGTCCACGCGCACCTGAAATTGTATTTAACTTAGGCGTACCTGTACTGGGTATCTGCTATGGTTTACAAACCATGTCAGAACAACTGGGCGGTAAAGTTGAAGCGGGTTCAGTACATGAATTCGGTTATGCCGAAGTCGATATTTTGGTACGTGACAAACTGATTGGTAACTTGCAAGACCGTGAAAACCAATTGCACGTTTGGATGAGCCATGGCGATAAAGTGGCACGCATTCCAGAAGGCTTCCAAATTACGGCTAGCACACCAAGCTGCCCTGTGGCGATGATTTCTGATGAAACACGCCGTTTCTATGGTATTCAATTCCACCCAGAAGTAACGCACACGGCTAAAGGTGCAGAATTACTGTCTAACTTCGTACATCAAATTTGTGGATGTCGTGGTTTGTGGACACCAGAACACATTATCGACTTGCGTGTAGAACAATTACGTCAGCAAATTGGCAATGAGAAAGTATTACTTGGCTTGTCTGGTGGTGTCGATTCATCTGTGGTTGCTGCGTTATTGCACCGTGCCATTGGCGATCAATTAACGTGTGTATTTGTAGACAATGGTTTGTTGCGCTTGAACGAAGGCGATCAAGTGATGCAAATGTTTGCAGAAAACATGGGGATTCGCGTGATTCGTGCCGATGCAGAACAACGCTTCTTGAGCGCGTTGGCAGGTGAAGTTGATCCTGAGAAAAAACGTAAAATCATTGGTCGTGAATTTATTGAAGTCTTTGCCGAAGAAGCGCGTAAATTAGATGGCGTGAAATTCTTGGCACAAGGTACGATTTACCCAGACGTGATTGAATCTGCAGCCAGCAAACAAGGCAAAGCGCATGTGATTAAATCACACCACAACGTGGGCGGTTTACCAGAAGATTTAGCTTTTGAATTGGTTGAACCATTACGTGACTTGTTTAAAGATGAAGTTCGTAAGCTTGGCACCACTTTAGGCTTGCCACACAGCATGATTTACCGCCATCCATTCCCAGGTCCAGGTTTGGGCGTGCGTATTTTGGGTGAAGTGAAAAAAGAATATGCAGACATTTTACGTCTAGCTGATGATATTTTCATGCAGGAATTACGTGCAAGTGGCTGGTATGACAAAACAGCTCAAGCATTTGCAGTATTCCAACCTGTAAAATCTGTTGGTGTAGTAGGTGATGGTCGTCGTTATGCATGGGTAATCGCACTACGTGCCGTAGAAACAGTGGACTTTATGACCGCACGTTTCGCACACTTGCCGTATGACTTGGTGGATCGTATTTCAACGCGCATCATGAATGAAATTGCAGAGGTTTCACGTGTGGTTTATGACGTATCGTCTAAACCACCTGCAACCATTGAATGGGAGTAATTCAGGGATTTCACGAAGCACTGCTTCGTGCCTGAATTACGCCAAGCGCTATACGCGCGGCAGTGAGGGATTTCACGAAGCACTGCTGCTTGCCAGTTTTACGACATGAGCCCATTTTAAAGCACAGCTTTTAAAATGGGTGCAAGATGCCCGCGGCATTGAGGGATTTCGGACAGCACTGCTTCGTGCCTGAATTACGCCATGAGTCTATTTAAAAGCACGGCTTTTAAGATAGGCGCAAGATGCTTGCGGCAACTAGTTTTTCTCTTGCACATAAAAAAGAGCACTTCATGTGCTCTTTTTTATGTCAGCTAAACAATCCAAGATTTAATTTCTTTTTTTACCGTAGATTTAGGGGGCTCAGGCATCCCCACATCAAAACTGATGACACAATTTCGTCCACGTTGTTTGGCTTGGTATAAGGCCAAATCGGCTTCTTTAATTAGGGTCTGTAAGTCGGTTTGTTGTGGTTTTAAACTGGATACTCCAATGGAGACAGTGAAATTAAAACATTTTTTATCAATGCACATTTCATGCTGAGCAATTTTTTGTCTTAAGCGTTCTGAAATCATCAGTGCTTCATCTAAGCTGGTTTCACTAAGCAGAGCGATAAACTCTTCACCGCCAAAGCGTGCCAAAATATCCTTGCGGCGCATTTCTTTACGAGCAATGTCTGCAATATTTTGTAAGACCCGATCTCCAATATCGTGCCCATAGGTATCGTTAATTTGTTTAAAAAAGTCGACATCAAACATTAGTAAGCAGACCGATTCAGATTTAGGCCATGCATGAATTTTGTGTTCTGCCATGTGTACAAACTGACGTCGGTTATTGAGTTGGGTCAGTTCATCGGTGTGTGCCAAGGCTTGCAAGGTATGAAAATTCCAGTCATCCAGCAAACTGCGTAAAAAGTGATGGCGGGCATTTAGGGTGTTGATCCAACTGATATACAAACTCAACAAACATACAGGGATATACACCACCATAAAAACTAAGGCATCCTGCAAATTGGTGAGGGAAATCACCCCCAAAAACATGAGTACGCTCATGACCAATGAATTGTAGACCGCAGGGCGGAAACGCACTTGAATACATAGGTTCGCCATGAGCACAAAAATGACCGAGGCATACACATAAGTGGAAATCCAAGGGCTTTGTGATTGCGACAGGATATAGAACCAAATACCGCAGCACAGTGTGGCGCTGACCGGTAAAATTAAATCTAGCAGGCGAATATCTTTGATCAATTTAAAGCAGAAATAATTGCCAATCAGCGCCAATACAACAGCACTGAGACGGAGTGTGGCCGAGAGTGTAGTGACATCTGGAATGATGAAATAATCGATAAAGAAATACAGCAGGAACGTCATTTGCCCAATGTAATTGACTTGGCGTAAATAACGACGCTGATGTAAATTCTGGTGTTGATAAAAATGTGTTTCAAATTGCGGCGGGAGTTGCGCAGCAGGGTGCTGCAATGCTTTTTCAATTGCTTGTCGGTTTTCAAGATCACACTCAGTTGTTTTTAAAAGTTTTTCTGAGGCTTCCTGATTGCTTAAAATCTTCGAACGGGTCTGTTCCCCCATTCGAGCTTTTACAGACATAGCGATATTTACTCAAATTGACAACTTATAGTGAGGATTATGCGCAAAATGCAGAAAAAATAACCTCCCTAAATTTGGGTATTTTCTCTATTTTTTTTAAATTTTGGTCAAAATTATGCCATATATTTTAAGGTGTAGTTCAAGTTTGAACCATAAAAATCAGAACAACAAATTTCATCTTGCTCTTCGTTAGTGATTTACTATATTTAATAGTCAAGGAATTTACAGAAATATAAGAGGTATAGGATGAGCAACAGCAATTATACCGAGCTTTCCAATTCAGACGATTGTGATAAGTACGTCAAGCAATTTATACAGGAATTTCCACTGCGTAGTGCTGAAATTGGGCAGGGAACTTTAATTAAACGTGCTTTACCGAGTCGGCATAAACGCATGATTGGGGCATGGTGTTTTCTAGATCACGCAGGTCCTGTTAATTTTCCACAAGGTGAAGGCTTAGATGTCGGGCCGCATCCACATATTGGTTTGCAAACATTCACCTGGATGATTGAAGGCAGCATTATGCATACCGACAGTTTGGGTACTAAGCAATTGATTCGTCCCAAACAGGTTAATTTAATGACCGCGGGTTATGGTATTTCACATACCGAAGTTGCTCCCGACACCGAAACACACATGCATACAGCGCAACTGTGGATTGCTTTACCTGATGATCAGCGCAATATGGCGCCACGTTTTGATCATTACCCTGACTTGCCTGTGGTTTTGCTAGATGGAGTGGAATTTACCATCTTAGTTGGTGAATTTTTAAATACCACTTCACCAGTATTAGTACATAGTGAGTTGCTAGGGGTAGATATTTATAGTGAAACCAGCACGACAACCCGTTTGCCGCTGAATCCTAAATTTGAATATGGTTTGATGATGCTGGAAGGCACAGCCACTGTGCATGGGCATGAATTAAACGATGAAAATATGCTGGTGCTTGAACCGGGCTTAACCGAAATTCAGCTAGATTTACATGCGGGTGCGCGTCTGTTGCTATTGGGCGGTTTACCTTTTGAGTCGCCAATTTTGTTGTGGTGGAATCTCGTCGGTCGTACCCAAGAGGAACTCAGCATTGCACGTGAGCAATGGGTCAATCATGATCCTCGTTTTGGCACAATACCAGACTACGATGGACCACGTTTAGAAGCGCCGACTTTCCCCGCAAAAATGCGTGCATCAAAATAAATGATGGAATATCAATCTATAGGGAGCATCTTATGGCCAAGATTGGCACAGCACAGGTACGCAGTTTAGACACGGCATGGCAAGGTCAGATCCAAAGTGGTCAGCACCAATGGAAGGTAGATGAGCCTGAAAAGTTAGGTGGTCAAGATGCAGGTCCTGCACCTTATGATCTGTTATGTAGCAGTTTGGTCGCTTGCACCATGATTACCTTGCGTATGTATGCACAGCATAAGGGTTTGGATTTTGGCAAAATTCATGTCGAGGCGGACTTCTTTACCAATCAGGAAGGGCAGGAGTGGATTGAACGCCGTGTGCAAACTGAAGCAGCGTTAGATGCAGAATTACAGCAAAAAGTACTGAATATCTGTCAAAAAACACCTGTGACGAAAACCTTGTTACGCAGTGTGGAAATTCGTACTGAATTGGGTTAAACCTAGAGTTGAATCCGTCTCTTATAAAAAGGCATGCAGGACATGCCTTTTTATAATGTTGCGTGAAACAGAAGATATAACAATCACTTAAAACAGATGTAATAAAAACAAAATAGGACGTTTATGATTACTTTACACCACCTTGATCAATCCCGCTCTTTCCGCATTTTGTGGGCGCTCGAAGAGCTGGGTTTGGACTATGAAATCAAGTTTTACCACCGTCAGCCCAATTTAAGTGCGCCCAATGAATTGAAGCTGATTCACCCATTGGGTAAAGCACCAATTTTGACGGATGCAGAGCAGACCATTGCAGAATCTGCAGTCATTTTGGAGTACTTGCAGCAGCATTATGATACGCAAAGGCAGTTTAAACCGCAGCAGGCTTCAGCACAGCAAGCATATCAATACTGGATGCATTATGCCGAAGGCTCGCTAATGCCATTGTTAGTGATGCAATTGGTGATAACCAATGTGCCGCAGCATGTGCCATGGTTAGTTCGACCAATGGCGCAAAAAATTACTGCAGGTGTTAAAGCAGGGTTTATTCAGCCTCGTTTAAAAGATCATATTGCTTATTTAGAAGATTATTTGGGCAAACATGATTATTTTGCAGGGGATTTTTCTTTTGCCGATATTCAAATGGGTTTCCCGCTCCAAGCATTGCAAAGCCGTACCGGGCATCATTATCCACAGATTGCGGCTTATTTGGCACGCGTGGAACAGCGTCTTGCATTTCAGCGTGCACGCGAACGTGAGCAGCAGTTAATGCAAATCTAGCGATGATTTTTGTGAGTACATCGTTCTATAGACCTAAAAAAAGATGCCGAGGCATCTTTTTTTAATTGATTTTGGTCGATTGATAACAATGAGGCTTAGCGTTTCACGACAATTGAATCAATTCCACTATGCTGCAAAGTTTGCTGAGCAATCACTGCAGCATCGGCTGAATCATAAGGGCCTGAAATCACCCGATACCAAGTTTCACCACCTTCTACACTTTTCACTACATCTGCCGATAAACCATTCAAAATAATTTCGGCACGACGTGCATCTGCAGCATCTGGGTCGGTATAGCTACGCACTTGTAGAATATAGCTGGCTTGTACCACAGGGGCAGGCATTTCTGTCAGACCAACATTGGCTTCGCTGGCCGCTGGCGCCTCTACAGCAGCAGGCGCTTCAACAATGACTACGGTATTTTGTTGCTGTGTTTCAGGCACCGCTTGCTCAGGAATTGGGGTAACCTGTTGCTGTGGCAGCAAATCATAAAAACGATAGTCTTTGTTGGTATCTTCCTGATAATGCTCAGAATTGATTTGCCCTTTAGGCTGTACAGGTGCCCACGGTTTCCATAGCATTAAGGCTACAGCAAAACACAACACGATTAAAATCACCACGAGTGTGCCTAACCACGTTGGAATTAGTGGTTTTTTGGGCTTATTCGGTCGTTCAGATACACCGCGTTGCGTTTTTCCAAACACGTGGACTTCCTCTTGTTATGCTTTTATTTGGCTTTTACATTGTTTCTGGTGCAGAGACACCTAATAATTCTAAACCATTACGCAAGACTTGTTGTACGTTTACTGAAAGCAATAAGCGTGCTTGAGTCAAGGCTGCATCATCATTCAGAACTTTATGCTCATTGTACCAACCGTGGAACAATGCTGCTAATTCTTTCAAATAGTTACCTACCTGATGCGGTTCGTGGCTGTTGGCAGCACGTACTAAAATTTCAGGATACGCAGCCAGTTTGGCTAAAATTTCAGTTTCAGCATCTAGCTCAAGTTTAGCGGCAAACTGACGTGCAGTTGTCGCATTAAAATTCAATTGCGTAGCAGCAGCTTTTTCGAGCATACGACAAATACGTGCATGAGCATATTGAATATAGTAGACCGCATTGTCTTTACTTTGTGAAACGGCCAAATCTAGGTCAAAGTCAATGTGCTGTTCAGATTTGCGCATGACGTAATAGAAACGTGCAGCATCGTTGCCGACTTCTTTACGCAAATCACGCAAGGTCACGTACTGACCTGAACGGGATGACATTTGTACCATTTCACCACCACGCCATAAGCTCACGAACTGCACTAACAGTACCGTTAATTTTTTCGAGTCGTAGCCTAGTGCATCAATGGCCGCTTTCACACGTGAAATATAACCGTGGTGATCTGAACCCCAAATATCAATTAGGTCTGTGTAGCCACGTTGTAATTTATTCAGGTGATAAGCAATGTCTGAAGCAAAGTAAGTGGTTTGACCATTGCGGCGTTTCACCACACGGTCTTTTTCATCGCCAAATGCGGTCGATTTAAACCAGATATTGCCGTCTTGTTCGTATAGATAACCACGTTGATCTAGTGTTTGCAGAGCTTCATCAATTTTTTCAGTCAATGACGCTTCGCTAAACCATTGGTTAAAGGTGACACCAAACTCGCCCAAGTCATCTTTAATGTCGGCCAAAATAGCATTCAGCGCAGCCTGATGGAACACGCGGTAATCATCACCCAAGAGCGTTTGTGAATTGAAAATCAAACCATCAATGTGTTTTTCTTTGTCGCCCGACAAGACCACTTTGTTGCCATCGGCATCGAGTTCTGCCGCATATTGCACATCTTCAGGCACATTGTTATATACATCTGCAACAGGGCGTACATGGCGTTCACCATCCTGTTTTAAAATGCTTTGTGCGATGTCTTTAACGTAGTCACCCTGATACGCATTTTTGGGGAACACCAGCGTTTGACCTGCCAGTTCCAAATAACGCAAGTAAGTTGAAGTCGCCAAAATATCCATTTGACGGCCAGCATCATTGACATAGTATTCACGGTCAACTTTAGCACCTGTGGCTTCAAGTAAATTGGCAACTGTCATACCATAAGCAGCACCACGACCATGACCCACGTGTAGGCTTGAGGTTGGGTTAGCAGAAACGAACTCGACCTGAATGCGTTTTTCTGCATTGATTTGGCTGCGTCCAAATTGTTGTTTTTGTGCTTGAATTTGATCTAAAACACTAAAACGCTGGTCGGCATTTAAAAAGAAGTTAATAAAACCAGGGCCTGCAATCTCTGCTTTGCTGATGTCTGCAACTTCAGGCAGAGCAGCAAGAATTTTTTCGGCTAAATCGCGTGGCTTCATGCCTGCGGCTTTAGAGGCAATCATGGCAATATTTGATGCGAAATCACCGTGGCTGCGGTCTTTGGTACGGGTTAAATTACTCGTATTGTTCCAGTCAGATGGGAGTACACCTTCAGCTTGAAGGGATTGCACTGCATGATCGAGCGCTGCTTGTATTGCCGTATTCATATTTAGTCGAAAAATAGATGTGCAGAAAAACGCTAAATATAGCAAATTTCAGGGGCTTTAGGGGAGTGCAATTGTATGCTTTATCGAATTTCAGAGATTGTAGCTAAGCATGAACAAATTGCCTGAAAAATCATCCTTTAAGCAAGCAATTCATGGCATAGTATGCGGCATTCAGTGAGGCGAAAAGGCTAGAGCATGAAACAACGTGCAATGATTTTTGGCAATGTACCCAAATTACCCATGAAATGGGCCACGGTGGTAATGCCTTTCTTTTTATCATGTTTGATGAGTGGCATCATTTCGTTGATTAATATGATCCGAAATTTGGGCTGGATTGAGGGATTTTTTACCCTGTGGTTGCATAACTGGATGATTTCTTGGGCGTTTGCTTTTCCAGTCGTATTATGTGTGCTGCCTTTGGTGCGTAAGTTCACTGGCTTAATTGTAGATATGACGCCACTGCAACCACCCAAATAAATTAGGTTCGATGCCTATATAACATGGGCTATCAGAAATAAAAATCATTCAGATTTGGTTATCAAACTTCTAAATGCCCTATTTGCTGCAATTCGGGCTAAGCTAGTCAGATGTCAGATGGTGCATCTCAATCCATGCGCCATCAGCAACCGATTAGAATGAGATGAACAATGACAACCGCAAATTTGCAGCAGAAACGTCCTTTATATATTCCCTATGCGGGCAACGGCCTTTTAGAATTGCCTTTATTAAATAAAGGTTCTGCATTTTCAGAAGAAGAACGCACCCGTTTTAACTTGCATGGCTTAATTCCACATGCAATTGAAAATATTGAAGAACAAAGCCAGCGTTCGTATCAGCAATATTCTGCTTTTAGCGATGCCATCAACAAGCATATTTATTTGCGCAACATTCAGGACACCAATGAAACCCTGTTTTATCACCTGATTGAACAGCATTTGAGTGAAATGATGCCTATTATTTACACCCCAACTGTAGGCGAGGCATGTCAGCGTTTTTCCGATATTTACCGCCGTCATCGGGGTATTTTTATTTCCTATCCAGACCGTGCCCATATTGATGATATTGTACAAAACATCAATAAAAAGAATGTCAAAGTGATTGTGATTACCGATGGTGAGCGTATTTTAGGCTTGGGTGATCAGGGCATTGGCGGCATGGGTATTCCAATTGGAAAACTGTCTTTATATACAGCATGTGGCGGTATTAGTCCTGCCTATACCTTACCCATTACCTTAGATGTAGGCACCAATAACCCACAATTACTGAATGATCCGATCTATATGGGCTGGAATCAGCCACGTATTAGTGGTGAGGAATACTATCAATTTGTCGATCAGGTGATTGATGCGGTGAAACGCCGTTGGCCAAAGGCATTGATTCAGTTTGAAGATTTTGCTCAGAAAAATGCCATGCCGTTATTAAACAAATATCGTGATCAAATTTGTTGTTTTAATGATGATATTCAAGGCACGGCAGCCGTTTCTGTGGGCAGCTTAATTGCAGCATCACGGGCTGCAGGCAAACAACTGAAAGATCAAACCATTGCCTTCTTGGGCGCAGGTTCGGCAGGTTGTGGTATTGCCGAGCAAATTGTGGCGCAAATGGTGGTGGAAGGCTTAAGCGATGCTGAAGCACGTGCTCGTGTGTATATGGTGGATCGTTTTGGCTTATTCACCAGCAATCAGCCAAACTTGCTCGATTTCCAACGTAAATTGGCACAAAGTCCTGACCGTGTTGCACATTGGGGCAATCCTGAAGGTGTGATTTCTCTGTTGGACGTCATTCAAAACGCCAAGCCAACGGTATTGATTGGGGTTTCGGGGCAACCGGGTTTATTTACTGAAGAGGTGATTAAAACCTTGGCTGCCAATTGCGAGCGTCCAATTGTGTTGCCATTGTCAAACCCAACCTCACAAGTTGAAGCATTTCCTGCCGATATTTTGGAGTGGACTGAAGGCAAGGCCTTAATTGCAACAGGTAGCCCATTTGAGCCAGTGAACTATCAGGGCAAACTTTATAATATTTCCCAATGCAATAACTCGTATATTTTCCCAGGTATTGGCTTAGGGGTAATCGCTGCAGGGGCAACACGTGTGACAGACAGTATGTTAATTGCATCCAGTAATGCGCTGGCGGACTGCTCACCATTGTTGCAGGATCCAAATGCAGATTTATTGCCTGATTTAAATGAAATTCAGCAGGTGTCTAAATTTATTGCATTTAGAGTCGCAAAAGCAGCAATGGATGCAGGCGTTGCAGCTGTCATGAGTGATGAGGCATTACGAGAGGCAATTGAGGCTAATTTCTGGAAGCCTGAATATCGTGATTATAAACGTGTGACGTTTTAAGCAAAATTCATTCGTGTATTGTTAATGAAATAAGCCACAAGGCGTGCTATTGCACGCCTTGTTTTTATTTGGAATAGGATGGGGTTTGCGATGTGATTACTTGGAATTTAAGTCTTCAACTCACACTAAGCAATATAGTTCTGTTTTGGATTTAAATCGGCACAATTCAAAGGATTTAAGGCACATTGCAATTCATCAATTTGCTGCTCACTGACATAGCCTTGTCCAATCAGGTATTTTGCAACGTGGTCATCTCTCAGGCTTATAAACGCAGCATCGTACACGCCTAAATCGACAAATAAGGCTGCCGTTTCAAGACTGTTAAAACGGTCTAAATACACGTCATTGCCATACAGTAGAAAAATATGTTCAGTGGGTGCATGCGCATCGACTTTTAAGCGTTCTGCCAGCTCAAAAGGTGAGGTTTTAATGAACAGCAAATCGGACAATTCATCAAATTGAGCTGTATCGAGTTGTGCCTCATCTGTTTTGACTTTGCCTAACCATGCTTTAAAGACCAGTACCGCACCACCACGTAATAACATACTCCAAATATGCTGGCGGGTGCTTTGATCTAAGCCTTGCGCTTCTTGTTCCAAAACATCCAGTAATTGCTCCTCCTGTGCTGAAAGTTTGTTGAACAGACCTAAACCTTGTGGTTGATACGCCGCAGGGCGAAACACATCAAAATTGAGTTCTTCAAAGACTTGTAGGGCTAAGGGTACTGCGGTTTGATACAGGGTATTCAGCGCTTGTAGATGAGGAGCTTTGAGTTTGCTGTTTTGAAACAGACGATCCCAGTGAATTTCGGGCAATAGCGCATTTACGCCATATTGACGCTGTAGCTGCTGTGTTTGTTCTGCGAGCTGCTGTTCATGGTTCACGGTATTCATGAGATTCTTCCTAAAACGTGGAAACAGGTCGATCAACGCTTAATAGGGCAGGAAATTTGTTTGGATGTGGCTTGAAGATGAATGCGCTGATCATTTCTTGTACTTAGTTATGCGCGCAGATAGTCAATAGATGTATAAGACTAAAGTCTAATGTATTGCAATGTGCTCAGAAAAGCCTTTACAAACTCGGCAATTAAAGAAATTGTAAGCAAGTTTGGGTGTATTTGCTTACGATCTTGTCAGACTTTGCCATAGCGAATCTGACCATGATATTTAATGTGAATTGTAGCGCATCAAAAGGCAGTGTTTTTGAAAAGTTTGGTCAATTGGTGTGCTGCATCAGGTCAATCGCTGTCAATATTGACAGCAAATGTGTTGGATTTTCATTGTAGCCATATTTCGCTATGTAAAGTGAAGCTTGGTCATCAGACTAACAAATGTAACCAAACCAGAAAATGTAACAAGGTCGGTGCGTTCATCTCAGCTTTATCTCTGTGGGATGAGCGCCCCAAATTAGCCAAAGTTAGGTATGTGAATCAAGTCTCCGAAATTTTCAGACCCGATAACCAAGAACGTAGCGATGCTGGTTTTAATGGTTTTTTCAGCAAGACGATGTTGAGTTCTTTTAAGCGTTGCGGTAGTTCTGGATCAGAGTCAGCAGTAATTAACGCCACAGGTACATCGGCTTGACGATGTTCCAGAATAAAATCTAAACCGATTTTATCGTCATTTAAGTGCTGATCGACCAACCAAACTTGAATGTGCTCACGTTGAATCAACTCAATTGCTTGTTCAGGTTCGGTGGCTTTAAATACGTGATAGCCCCATTTACTCAGCAGGGTCGCCATGCCTTCCAAAATGGTTTCATCATTGTCTAAACACAAAATTTTATAGGCTTTGGTTTTCAACGGCACCACTTGCACAGGTGCAGCCACTACTTTTGGAGCTTCGACAATCGGCACTTCAATCATAAAGCACGAGCCTTTGCCCAATTCCGAATAGACATGCACAGGGTAGTTCAGCAAACTGGTCATACGCTGCACAATCGCTAACCCAAGACCTAGACCTTGCTCACCCCAAGGCGACGTATGTCCGCAACGCTCAAATTCCTGAAACAGTTTAATACGTTGTTCTTCGGCAATACCCGGACCTGTATCCCACACCCCAATTCTAATATGTTGTGGATGTTCTGCAGAACGTAACACGCCCACGACCACACGCCCTTTGGCGGTATAGCGCAGCGCATTGCTGACAAAGTTTTGAATAATACGACGAATCCATTGTGGGTCGGTATCAATCCAGAACTGTACGTCATGCACACGGAATTCAATGCCACGTTGTGCCGCAATGGATTTAAATTGCAGGCTTAAATCGCTGAGTAAGTCATGCAGTGGATAAGCCTGACGTTTCGGCTGAATCGTACCGCCTTCCAAACGGGCAATATCCAACAAGGCCGAGAGCATACTTTCTGCACCATGCAGGGCACGATCCAGTTGTTGTAGGGTTTTACGGTCTTCATCGGACTGAATACTTTGCTCTAAAGCCGTACTGAATAAGCGCGCTGCATGCATTGGCTGTAATAAGTCATGACTGGCAGCGGCAATAAAGCGGCTTTTGGACATATTGGCTTTGTCGGCTTGTTCACGTGCCAATTGCTGTTCTGCCAAAGCATCGGCCAATTGTTGTGTGCGATCTTGTACCCGTGCTTCAAGTACGGCTTCGTTTTCACGGAAAGCGGTAATATCGGCAAAGGTGGTCACGAAACCACCGCCTTCAATTGGATTACCACGCATTTGAATTACACGACCATCTTTACGGATGCGTTCAAACTCGTGTGCACTGCCCATTTTCATCCAGTGAATACGTTTACGCACGTGTTCTTCAATTGAGCCCGGACCACATTCACCACGTTCTGCGTTATAGCGAATCAAATCGGCAATTGGGCACCCGACATAGACAATATCTTTAGGATAATCAAATAGTTTGAGATATTGATTATTCCATGCTACCAAACACATATTTTCATCTACCACACTCACGCCTTGGGTCATGTGGTCAATCATGGTCATGATTAGGTTTTGGTTAAAGCGTTGCCATTGTGAGGCTTGGTCAAGAATATTCGCAACTTGCCCTAAAGCGAGTCCGTTATTGACCATGGCAGTGGTGAGCAAAGTACGCGCAGATGCTGCACCAATGGTGCCTGCCAAATATTGTTCGGTAAAACGCCACCACATGCCGTTGGCATTGGCATTTTCATTCAGCACCACATTATTTTGCTGACTAAACTGCTCAAAGGCTTGTCGGGTTGGAGATTCGCCTGTAATGCGTTTTGCCAGTGTGATTAAATCGCCTACTTTTAAACGCGCTACATCCTGATGTGAATAGCTGACCTCGTTGCTCATGTTCTGAGTTGGCAAAGGCTTGGTTTCATAATAAAAGAAACTTTCGGCCTGAATCTGTTCTGCCACACTTGGGCGGAAAATACGTGACACCCAAACATATAACAAAATATTTAAACCGAGCGCCCAAACCACCCCATGTGTGAGCGGGGCAAAAGATTCAAAGCCAAGCAAGGCTTCAGGGCGTAACCAGTTGATGCCTAAAGGTCCCAGCAATAAAAATTCACGGGTAAACTCGCTGAACTGACTTGGCAGGCTGCGTAAAATAGTCGGAAGTAGCAGGGTATAGGCCCACATCGCAAATCCAACAATTAAGCCTGCATAAACGCCCTGTTTACTGCCACCGCGCCAATACAAACCACCAATCAGGGCAGGGGAGAACTGCGCCACTGCACTAAAGGCCAACAAGCCAAACACAGAAAGTTGATCAATATCGTTAAAGAAGTTGAAGAACAGGAAGCCGAGTAGCATTACCGCTAAAATACAAATGCGTCGGGTGAATTTCAGTACCAAAGGCAAGCGCTTGTCATGGCGTGAGAAAATGCCCATGCGCCACAAGGCAGGCATGATCAGGTCATTACTCAGCATGATCGACAGTGCTACTGAAGATACCAATAGCATACCTGTTGAGGCGGAGAATCCTCCCAAGAACGCCAACAGCGTCAACCAGTCTTGGTTATAACTGAGTGGCAAAGACAAAACCGCTACATCTGGGATGGCTAAATATTGCGGAGCTGCGTGCAAAGCCCAACTGGCAATTGGAACAATCGCGATGGTGGTTAAAATCAGATAAACGGCAAACCAGCGACGCGCGCCACGAATATGTTTTTCATCGCGCAGTTCGACCACGGCAACGTGGAACTGACGTGGCAAGCAAATAATTGCTAATGCCGCCAATAAGGTTTGCACCCAAAAGGTTTCAGGTACGCCAAATAGCTGTACTTCATGGAAGGTAATTGAAACATCATTGGCAATTTGATGAATATTGTCAGGCGCTTCAAATACAAAGAAGAAGGCCACAGCCAGCAAGGCAAATAGTTTGACAAAGGACTCAAAGGCAACCGCAAGCATTAAGCCGCCGTGTTGTTCGGTATTGGCAATTTGTCGAGTACCAAACAGCATCGCCAAAATAGCCAATAAACCTGTCAGGAATAACACCGCATTGGTGGTACTTTCAACATTGGTGCTTTGATCCAAAATCACTGCGGCACTCAGCGCAATTGCGCGTAATTGCAAAGCCAAATAGGGAATAATTGCAATCACCGCCAAAATTGTGACCAGTGATGCCAATGGCCCGCTTTTACCGTAACGTGCAGCAACAAAGTCAGCAATCGATGAAATGGCGTGGTGTTGTCGCACTCGACCTAAACGTCGCCAAATATCATAACCAACAGCGACAAACAGCAATGGCCCTAAATAAATGGGTAAAAAAATGATCCCTTCACGAACGGCTGCGCCCGTTGCACCATAAAAAGTCCATGATGAACAGTACACCCCTAAAGTTAAGCTGAACATGAGCATGCGCCCACGCGTGCTTAAACGACTGGCGTGTTTTTCCCCATAGAAAGCACAGATAAAAAGTAATGCGATATAGAGGGCTAAAACCCCCATAATGAGCCAGCTGTTCATGATGCCTTAAAAGTATCGACAATAGGGCTATGATAGCCTATTCCATTGCCTTTGCGCTGAGGTTGATCATTTTTTTAGCGACCAAAGTCTAAATTGCAAATCGGCTCCAACATTGTTAATTTTAAGTTCGAAATAATTCGAATTAAAAATTTGCGCCTAAGGCAGGGCGCTTGAAGGAGCAGGTTATGGATGAGGTACAAGTAGAACGCATTCTACAAAACCCAAAATTCAAAGAAATGGTTCGCAGAAAAAGTAACCTAAGTTGGACATTAACAGCAATCATGTTGTTTGTGTACGTAGGTTTCATGCTTTTAGTGGGCTATAACAAAGAATTCTTATTGAGTTCAATTTCTGGCGGTGTGACGACTTGGGGTATTCCATTAGGTCTGAGCATTATCGTTTTATCTTTCATTTTGTGTGCTGTTTATTCATCAATTGCGAATGGCAAACTTGACCAATTGAACGAAGAAGCGATGCGTGAAGTTGAAGCAATTACACATGAGAAAGGAACGCACTAAGATGAAATGGAATTCATTGAAAGCACTGGCTGCGTCTACTGTATTAATGTCAGGTATGGCATTTGCAGGACCAGATTTAGGTGCAGCAGAACAGCAGCCAACCAACTGGCCTGCAATTATTATGTTCTTGATTTTCGTGGGCGCAACTTTGTTCATTACTAAATGGGCAGCGAAGCAAACCACAAGCACTAAGGACTTCTACACCGCAGGTGGTGGTATTTCAGGTTTCCAAAATGGTCTCGCGATTGCAGGTGACTATATGTCAGCAGCGTCGTTCCTGGGTATTTCCGCAATGGTGTTTATGTCAGGCTTTGACGGCTTGCTATACTCACTGGGCTTCATGGTGGGCTGGCCAATCGTATTGTTCTTGATTGCTGAACGTTTACGTAACTTAGGGAAATATAACCTTTCTGACGTGGTCTCGTTCCGTTTATCTGAAAAGCCAGTACGTACCCTTGCAGCATTCAGTTCGCTTGTCGTAGTTGCATTCTACCTGATTGCACAAATGGTAGGTGCGGGTCAGTTAATCAAACTTCTCTTCGGTTTGAACTACAACCTTGCTGTAGTGATCGTGGGTCTACTCATGATGGCTTACGTAATGTTCGGTGGTATGTTGGCAACAACTTGGGTACAGATCATCAAAGCGGTGATGTTACTTTCAGGTGCAACTTTCATGGCCTTCATGGTAATGAAAGGTGTGGGCTTCAGCTTCACTAACATGTTCGAGCAATCGATCCAAGTTTTCTCTAAAGTACATGACTTGAGCTTGGCAGATGCTGCAAACATTATGGGTCCTGGTAAATTAGCATCTAACCCAATTGATGCAATCTCACTTGGTCTTGCGTTAATGTTCGGTACTGCAGGTTTACCACACATCTTGATGCGTTTCTTCACAGTAAAAGACGCGAAAGAAGCGCGTAAATCAGTTGTAGTTGCTACAGGTTTCATTGGTTACTTCTACCTATTAACGTTCATCATTGGTTTTGGTGCGATCCTTTATGTATCCAACAACCCACAATTCCTTGATGTTGCGAAAATGGCAGTTACTGGCAAGTTAGAACTTGTTGGTGGTAACAACATGGCTGCGGTGCACTTGTCTGACGCAGTTGGCGGTGACTTGTTCATGGGCTTCATTTCAGCGGTAGCATTCGCAACAATTCTTGCGGTTGTAGCTGGTTTGACATTGTCTGGTGCTTCAGCAATCTCTCACGACTTATACGCTAACGTATTCAAGAAAGGTCAAACGACTCCTGAATCTGAACTTCGCATGTCTAAAATTGCAACTTTAGGCTTAGCAATCTTCGCAATGATCTTGGGTATTCTTTTCGAGAAACAAAACGTTGCGTTCATGGTAGGTTTAGCATTCTCTGTAGCAGCATGTGCAAACTTCCCAGTACTTGTACTATCTATGTACTGGAGAGGCTTAACGACTCGCGGTGCAGTGATTGGTGGTGTAGCAGGCTTAGCTTCAGCAGTAACCTTGATTGTATTGTCTAAAGCAGTTTGGGTAGATACGCTTCAAATTTCTGACACACCAATCAACCCATTCAATGGTCCTGCGATCTTTGCAATGCCACTTTCATTCTTCTGCTGCTGGTTGTTCTCTATCACTGACAACTCTGCGCAAGCACAAGCTGAACGTAAAGCATTCGATGCACAGTTCGTACGCTCACAAACTGGTATTGGTATCTCTGGTGCATCTGACCACTAAGGTCTGAAACACCTCAAAAAAGTCCCAGCAATGGGACTTTTTTTATGGCTGAAATTTTGTGGATGATCTATCTAGCATCTAGGAGGGCTATTTCATCTAAAGCATAGAGAGAGGTTTTATATATGCAATTTTGATACAGAGTCCATGCATGCAGTGATCTGGCAGCATGTTATGTTAGAAATCAAAACAATAAAAAGGCAGCCGAGGCGTATGCAAGCACTACAAAATGTATGGAAAGGTTTTCGGATATTACCTTCGGCATGGCTGTTGTTCTTACAATTTGTGATTTTGCTGCTCTCACTTTTTGCACATCACAACATGCCCTATAAAGTCATAACATGGATGGTCGGCGTACTGGTCTTGTTATTGATTGCTAAAGTGATTCGACAAGCGCCAATGTTGAGTGTTTTGGGGCTCAGTTTTGTTTATGCGGCTTTGTTCTTTTCATTCTTTATTTTACTAGGTGTGCGGCATCCTCTTATTTTGGTGATGAGTCATGCTTGTGAAGCTGCAGCCTATTTTAGTGCAGCCTATGGCTTATTGCGCTATATGTTCCATGATCGTTATTTAACTAAAGATGAGCTGTTTGCTGCTGCAGCGGTGTTTACCTTAATCGCTTGGGGTTTTGCCTTTTTATATAGCATTTGCCAGATTCTGATTCCGCAAAGTTTTCAGAACCCAAATGCTGTAGGTTTGCAAAGTTGGCTAGATTTACTATTTTTAAGTTTTAGTTTGCAGTCTGCGACAGGCTTATCTGATCTTATACCGATCAGCCCAGAAGCACGGGTGATTGCCATGTTGCAAATGTTCTGTGGCGTGATGTATTTGGCATTGATCGTGTCACGTTTAATCGCATTGCAGTACATTCGCCACTTACCACATCATCACCATGATGATTCGGCTGAGTAAAACAGCGTGCAAATTTTTCATGACATATTTCAGGCATAAAAAAAGACGCTCAGATGAGCGTCTTTTTAACTTCGGTATCTAATGTGAAATTAGAAACGGAATTTAGCGTTTACACCAACAGTTTGAGTGTCAAGTACATCAGCGTCTTCTTCTGCTGCTTTAGCTGCTTCGAAGTTTGCATTTACATAGCTTGCACCTACTGAAACCGCAGGAGTGATGAAGTAGTTTACGTTCGCGCCCCAAGCTTTATTTGGAGAATCGTTGTAGCTTGACTCCATGTATGACGCACCAACGCTAAGTGCTGGTGTTAAATAAAGATCAGTTTTTAAGTTATAAGCAGTGCTTTCACCGTAAACTAGACCTGCTTCAAAACCAACAGCCATATTGGTGCCGTCAATTGCACCTACGTATTTTGTACGTGCAGTGATTGCATCTTGGTCTTCAGCAATTGTGCCTGACTCAAGCGCTGCTTTAGCAACACCATTAGAAAGGATGTTGAAAGCATCATAAGAAGTTTGGTCTGCAACGCTTGTATAACCTACAGCAACTAAGAAGTTAGGCGCTACTACTGCACCAAGTTCTAAGGCATAACGGTCGCCATTGTCATTATCTTGACCGCCTTTACCATCTGTGATGGTGTGGCTATATGCTGCACTTGCATAAACAGGAACCAATTGAGTTGGAATATACGCTTCAGCTTTAGCACCATAAACATGAGATACGAAATCTGCTTCGTCAGCATCTACATCGTATTCACCATAGTTGTATGCTAAAGAGAAGTTAGACGCTTGGTTTAAGAACGCAGCTTCAGCCAATGGACCTTTAGTCGCATCAACATTTTTGAAGTAGTAAGTACCTTGAACAGCACCAGTGAAATTCTTATCATTTACTGTATTGTCGATGTATTCAGATTGACCTTGAACTTCGAATTGGTACGCTTGAGCACCGGTCATGGCTAATAATAATGCAGTGGCTAAACCGAGTTTTTTCATGATAGTTACCAGTTTTGTTAAAAATGGATGAAACATTGATCATTTTAGTGTAACAAATTATTAAGTCAATGAACTAAAAGGACTTTATTTAAGAATTAAGTCCAATTGACTTTGTTGTTTAAAAAATATTCAAATAAAATTTTTGCTGTCAACCTAAAAACTGTATGGATAACAAGTCGATATGTTCGTTTTTGCAACAAAAGTAGAAATAATAAGCAAAGCATTAATTGGATTAATCGATCATTTTTATTGAAATTATCTTTAATAATAATTCTTGGAATGTGAAGAATAACGGAAAAATTCACCTGTTTTAGGGTGAAATCATGATATTTGGGTAAAAAACAAGCAATAAAGAAGGCTTGTTTAGACTGAATTTGAGTGGAATATTTGAATTAATGTGAGTTTAGTCACATTAAATTTTAATATTTGTATAAAAATAAATCAGACTGGTTGACTAGGCTTGACATAAACTGTGATTTATTTCATAATTCCACCATGAAGTCCTACTACTTAAGTCGGGTTTGTAAATTATGTGACTTATCTCATAATTTAACCATCAAATCCTAAGCTTGGTTCATCCAGTAGTGCGATCTGATTCTCCATAATTGTTTGCTTTTTATCTGCCCAACTTTCCCCAAGGTTGGGTTTTTTTTTGCATGTGAAAACGCAAATGGTTTTGCGAAAATTGCACTGATATGGTGCAGTTTGAGGGTGTGATATGATCAAAACCCATAAAAAAATCCCAGTTTTCTTTCAAAAACTGGGATTTTTCGCCAAAATTTGCGGGTAAATTTAGTTTACTGCTGAGGAAAAACTAAACTCGCCCTAATGAGGTGCATTATGCACCCAAATGTTGCATCTGTAAAATATTTTCTGCATGCTGAAACATTATTTTTTGTATTTGTTGTTTTAAGAAAATCGGCACAGGGTATGGTTTTGGACGTTTTCTTGAATAAGATGCTCTAGTTAGACAGGTTTAAAATATCAGATCCAATTTAGCTATTATGATTTGGTGATAAAAACTAAATAATTCAAAATATAAGTGAATTAATTATCTTTTTTGTAAGTAATTTAAAGATTGCTCATGTAATATAATCGCCGATTAAGTGATCAAGTCCACGATTTTGCACAGTTATAATGACGTAGGTGAAACTTAGCATGATGATGAAATTGCGCACAGAGCATATCAGTCAGCGACTGTTGATCTCGATGATCATTATTATCGTGTCATTGCTTTTTATTTGCGTTCCTCTGATGGTGAATAGTTATCAGAGTTATCAAAAAACAAAACGTGCTTTAATTGAAATTTCCGTATTAGGCAAAGTGGCTGAACTGACCAATAGTATTTCGCGTGAACGAGCGCCTGCGAATAAAGTCATGTCGAGTTCAGCAGCTGAATTTCAGCAAAATTTACAAGAATTGAAAGCGTACCGTGCTGGCGTGGATCAACAAGTAGAACAGACCATCAATATTTTAAGAAAAGAAGGTTTTATTATCCATGCGCATCATTTATCGCATCAATTAAAGACCGCTTTAGAACAAGGGCGTCAGGCGGTCGATGAATATGCAGCAACTCCACAGCATTTGCGTAGCTCTCAACAGATGGATCATGCGATTCAAAAAATGTTTGCGGCATGGGACAGTTCTCAGCATGTGCTGAAACACGTCATGCTCGATTCAGTGGCAAAAGACTCATCGGTATCGACCTATTATAGTGTGATTTTTGTTCTTTCAGATTTGCGTGATCAAGCGGGAAGGGTGGCATCCAATATTATTGCCGCGGTAACGTTTGCTGAAAAAATTCCTGAAACCAATTTGGCGAGCTCTTTGCAAACCCAACGCCAAGCTTATTATTTGTGGGATTTAATCCATACCATTTTGCCTGAAGCACATAAAATTCCTGAATATAATATTTTGCATAATCAATTAAAAAAGGAGTTTTTGGATGAGGGAATTCCTATCGTTAATCAATTGATTCAGCAAAGTATTCATGGACAACCTTATTCATTGACAGGTACTGAACTCACTCAAAAAATTGTGGATAAATTCAACACTGTGGTCAGTTTGCAGTCATTTATATTAGCGCACAGTTTGCAGGTTGCACACAAAGATTATCATCAGGCTCAGCGTACTTTTATTTTAACGCTAGTGGTGTCAATTATTTCGTTATTGGCTGCGATTTTCACTATGGTCTATGCGCGTTCGAAGGTCTTTATTCCCTTAATTCAGGCGCGCAGTCAAATTTTACGTTTGGCAGCTTATGAAGATGAAGCTCAAGGTACGCAAAATCCAGACAAGGTAACGCTCTTTGAGGCTATTCAAAAACTAAAACAACGCCTAGAGCAACGCGATATTTTAGAATTTCAGCTGCGTAATATTGCCAATACCGATGCCTTAACTGGTGTTTCCAACCGTTTGGCGCTTGAGGAATACATCAAATATTTAGAACATCGACCTGAAAAATTGAGCAAAACTGGTCTGATTATTATGGATGTGGATAAATTCAAACACATTAACGATACCTTCGGGCATGTGGTAGGTGACCAAGCTTTAAAATGTATTGCCGATACTCTCAAAGCGCATGTCCGTGCCTCAGACTTGGTGGTGCGTTATGGTGGCGATGAGTTTTTGGTTTTGATTGAGCAAATAGAATTTACTGAGGCGCTGTATTTGGCAGATAAATTGCGCTGCCATATTGTGAATCAAGAAATTTTTATTCCAGAACTGAATGATTATATTCAAGTGTCGGTCAGTGCTGGCGTGGCGGTGGGTGCTGCGTCATGGAGCAGATTGTTGGAAAAAGCCGATAAACAATTATTTAGAGCCAAAGCACGTGGGCGCAATGCCGTTGCTGGTGACTAAGTCACAGTAATTGATCCACGAGCATTTCCGAAGTGATAAAAAGCCTAGAGTGAAAGATTCAGCACAAGTTTGTGCTGAATCTGTATTTAAACTTGAATGGGCTTAAAAACTGAAATAATCTATTTTAGCCTTTTAACATCGGTTTTAAGAATTTTGCCGTATGTGAAATTTTAGATTTTGCGACAGTTTCAGGTGTGCCTTCGGCAATGATTTGTCCACCGCCTGCACCACCTTCAGGGCCTAAATCGACAATCCAGTCTGCAGTTTTAATCACATCTAGGTTGTGTTCAATCACCACAATGGTATTACCCTTGTTGCGTAGCTCATGCAGGATGTCGAGCAATTTGGCAATGTCATGGAAATGCAAACCAGTGGTCGGTTCATCCAGTACATACAGGGTTTTGCCTGTATCTCGTTTGGCCAGTTCACGCGCCAGTTTTACGCGCTGTGCTTCACCGCCAGATAAAGTTGTAGCTGATTGACCAAGGCGGATATAACCCAAGCCAACCTGATTTAACGTTTCCAACCGACGATGAATCACAGGAATGGCATCAAAGAAATGCATGGCATCTTCAACGGTCATTTCCAAAACATCAGAAATATTGCGACCTTTATAACTGACTTCCAAAGTTTCGCGGTTATAGCGTTTACCATGACAGGCATCGCAAGGCACGTACATATCTGGCAAGAAGTGCATGGCAACTTTAATCATGCCATCACCCTCACAAGCTTCGCAGCGTCCACCTTTAACGTTAAAGGAGAAGCGTCCTGCTGCATAGCCACGTGCTTTAGCTTCAGGGGTTTGCGCAAACAGCTCACGAATTGGAGTGAACAAGCCTGTATAGGTCGCGGGGTTCGAGCGTGGCGTTCGCCCAATCGGGCTTTGGTCAATATCCACCACTTTATCTAAATATTGCAAACCATCAATCGAGTCGAATTTTTCTGCGGTTAATGTAGTTGCGCCATTTAATTGTGTTGCAGCCAAAGGCAACAAAGTACGGTTAATTAGGGTGGATTTTCCTGAACCCGACACGCCTGTGACACAAGTCATTACCCCTAAAGGCAAAGTGAGATCCACTTTTTTCAGGTTATGTCCTGCTGCGCCCATTAGCTTAATTTGTTGTTCGGGATGTGGCGGTTGGGTGCGCGTTTTCGGCACTTCAATTTTTAATTTGCCCGATAAATACTGCCCTGTTAGGGAGTCTGCATGTTCGGCCAGTTCTGCATAGGTGCCTTCGGCAATAATATGTCCACCATGCACACCTGCACCTGGGCCAATATCAATAATATGGTCGGCAGCGCGAATCGCATCTTCATCGTGTTCTACCACCAACACCGTGTTACCCAAGTCACGTAAACGAATCAGGGTTTCCAACAGGCGATCATTGTCACGCTGGTGCAAGCCAATTGAAGGTTCATCTAGCACATACATCACGCCCATAAGCCCCGCACCAATTTGAGATGCCAAGCGGATACGTTGTGCTTCACCGCCTGAAAGAGTTTCGGCGGAGCGTGACAGACTTAAATAATTCAAACCCACCGACACTAAAAAGTGCAGACGTTCACGAATTTCTTTAAAGATTTTATCTGCGACTTCACCTTTAGCCCCTTCAAGATTTAAGCCTTGATAGTAGTCTTCGGCATCGCCAATCGACATTTGGGTAATTTGAGCAATGGTTTTGTCTTTCACGCGGACATTACGAGAGATTTCATTTAAACGTGAACCACCGCAGGCATCACAGGCAGCATTAGATAAATACTGCGCCAAATCATCACGTACATAATTACTTTCGGTTTCACGGTAACGACGTTCTAAATGCGGTAACACGCCTTCAAACGCAATCACACGTTTATGGTGGCGTCCACGTTCATCAGTATAGCTCAGGTCAATTTTGTCTTTGCCTGTACCGTACAGAAATTTCTTCTGGGTAGTGCTGTCAAGCTGATTCCACGCAGTTTCTAATGAAAGTTCATAATGTGCTGCGACTTTTTCTAGCATGCTGTAATAATACGGACGCTGTCTGTCCCAACCGCGAATTGCACCCTGACTGATTGAAAGTTCAGGGTTTGGAATTAGTTTTTCTGCGCTGAAATGGCTACGTGTCCCCAAACCATCACAGGTTTGGCAGGCGCCAAACGGATTATTAAACGAGAACAAACGTGGCTCAAGTTCAGCAACGGCACGATCACATTTTGGACATGAATGTTTGGCTGAAAAAATACGATCAGGCTGTTCGGCATTCATCCACGATAAAATGGCCAGATCGCCACCTAAACGCAGTGCCGTTTCAAAGCTTTCGGCAATACGGTTACCCAAATCATCTCGGACTTTAAAGCGGTCTACCACTACCTCAATCGTGTGTTTTTTCTTTTTGTCGAGTTCAGGCGGTGGGTCTATGTCCATGACTTCGCCATCCACTCGGGCACGTACAAAACCCTGACTTTGTAGCTGTTCAAACAGATGCACATATTCGCCTTTACGCTCACGAATCACTGGTGCAAGCAGCATCAAAGCAGTGCCTTCTTCCAGTCCTTTTACCGCATCAACCATTTCTGATACGGTTTGTGCCACCATCGGCAAGTCATGTTCAGGGCAGTACGGTGTACCGACACGGGCATACAGTAAACGCAAATAGTCGTAAATTTCGGTAATGGTACCCACCGTTGAGCGTGGGTTATGACTTGTCGATTTTTGCTCAATCGCAATTGCAGGGCTTAGGCCTTCAATTGAATCGACTTCAGGTTTTTCCATTTGTGATAAGAACTGGCGTGCGTAGGCAGAAAGTGATTCGACATAGCGACGTTGCCCTTCGGCATATAGGGTATCAAACGCCAGTGAGGATTTTCCTGAACCAGATAAGCCCGTAATCACCACAAATTTATCGCGTGGAATATCAAGGTTCACGTTTTTTAGGTTATGGGTACGTGCACCTCGAATACGGATATGACTTTGGCTCATAAAAAATTCTCGAAATTCTACAAATGAAAAACTTATATATGATAGCGCATGAAAATTGTTCAAGTGTTATTTTTCACGCTTTATCGGTCATGAGCTGTCGCACTGTATAGAGAAACGCCAATACAGTGCGCACTTAAAGCAGCTGAGGTTTAAACTTGGTCTAAGCCTAGCCATTGACGCTGATGGTAAGCACTGTCCCAGAATAGCCATTCCAGTTCTGCCGCTTTGGTATAGGCTTGATGCATTTTTTCAAGGGTGTCGGCATCACAGCGCGCAGCAACACGGTCTATGGTTTGAATCACATTATTGACTGCGGTGTGGAATTCCTCGCCCGAATAGGTATCGACCCATGCCTGATACGGATTATTCGGTGCAGAATTATTGACGATATCTTTACCAACTTCGGCATAAATCCAGAAACATGGCAGTAGTGATGCCAATACCACAGGATAGCTTTCTGACCATGCGGTTGCGACTAAATAAGAAGTGTAGTGATGACAGGCAAGGGTCAGCGGAGTACTTTCAAATTCCTGTTTGGAAATATCAAACTCCTGCATAAAGCTGTCATGTAAGGTACGTTCCACCACAATTGCGATTTTGGCGGCATCTGCGAACTGAATAATATCATCTGCATCAAAAGCTTTAGCCGCACAGACTGCCAGTGCACGCCCGTAGGCAATTAAGTAATGTGAATCTTGAATCACATAATGTGCAAAAGCAGCTGTACTTAAGGTGCCTTGTGCCAACTCCTGATTAAATGGTAAAGCGAGCGTCTTGTGATAAAGGGCAAGGTTACGTTGCCAAGCGTCTTGAGAAAAGCGCATCCTAAATTCCTAATATGTCGTTGCATTTCACTATAGCAGTTTGGGAATGAAAAACACGGTTTTCACGGTATCTGATCGGGAAACCAAAAATCATACGAAGAATTTTGCCGAAGTTGAGGAAAAAGCGTCATAATTGCAGCATAAAATTTTACATTCTCAGTTTTTGTCCGATTTAAAATTCGGGCAATTCAATTTTCAGAATTTTTGTATCTGTTAAAGCTTAATCAAAACTGTACTTTGCGTTGATGGTACAGATTCGGCAGATGAAAAGTTCAGATCAAAATATAGTGATAGGTCGTTTCTCATGATGAAACATTTTGGTTTCTCAATCGTATTTTCGATTGTGTGTCTTGCGCTATCTGCATACTGGGGCTATACCCATGGCCCAGAAGCAGGTGTGCAAACCATGCTTACCGCACTAACCATTACCGCAATTTTGGCGATTATGGAAGTGTCGTTGTCGTTTGATAACGCGGTGGTGAATGCGTCAGTGCTGCGCGGTTGGGATCATTTCTGGAAAATGCTGTTTTTAACCGTGGGGATTATCATTGCAGTTTTTGGTATGCGTTTAATTTTCCCTGTGGTCATTGTGGCGGTCACTGCTGATATGGGCATGATGGAAGTGGTGCAACTGGCATTGAATGATCCGAAGCAATATTCGGCTAAACTGATGGCACATCACCCTGAAATTGCTGCTTTTGGTGGCGCATTCTTGTTGATGGTTTTCCTAAACTTTTTCTTGGATGATGAAAAAGACACGCACTGGTTTAGATGGTTTGAGCGTCGTTTGAGCAATCTGGCAAGCGTGCCTGCCATGTCGGTATTTTTGGCCTTAGTGACTTTGTTAATCATGGCGGCCAATGTGGTGGAAGATAAGCGCCTTGTGGTGACGATGGCGGGTATTTGGGGCATCGTGATTTATATTGGCGTACAAGTGCTGAGTCACATGTTGGGCGGTGAACCAGAGGTCGATGAACAGGGCAATGCTGTGCGTCATGACGAAAATGGCGTACCGACAGGCGTGGTGAAAGCGGGTATTGGGGGCTTTTTATATCTGGAAGTGCTAGATGCCTCGTTCAGTTTTGATGGTGTCATTGGTGCATTTGCAATCACCTCTGATGTGGTGATCATCATGTTAGGCTTGGCGATTGGTGCAATTTTCGTGCGTTCGATGACGATTTATTTAGTCGAAAAAGGCACGTTGGATGCCTATATTTACCTTGAACACGGTGCGCACTATGCGATTGGTGCGTTGGCCTTTATTATGATTGCCAGCGGTACAGGCTTGCATGTGCCAGAAGTGGTGACAGGTTTAATTGGTGTTGCCTTTATTGTTTGGGCGGTGATTGCATCTATTCAATTTAAAAAACGTCAGGCAAAAGCGGGTTAATGCTATGGTGATGCCCGTTGCTGTATTGCCGCGAAATCACAGAGCAATACGGTGATGAAGACTGTATAAAATATAAATTTGGGTGCACAACGTTGCGCCCTTTTTTATTGAAAAAGTAGGGTCTGTTGAATAAACATCGGGAAAAATCAGCATCCTTAAGCTGAATGTTGTAGGATATCTGCAAATTCAAAATTATTTAGTTTTAGTCGATTGATATGATGAATGCCTTAGAACGCCGCTCGACCTTTGCTTTAAGCAGTATTTTTGCATTGCGCATGTTGGGTCTGTTCATGATTATTCCTGTATTTTCAGTAGCAGGGCAGTCATATCAATACTCAACTCCTGCACTGATTGGTCTTGCCGTTGGTGTTTATGGACTCACCCAAGCCATTTTACAAATTCCGTTTAGCTTAATTGCAGACCGTTATAGCCGTAAGCCATTGGTGGTTTTTGGCTTATTACTGTTTGCTTTGGGTGGTGCAATTGCAGCCATGTCTGACACCATTTATGGCGTGATTATTGGTCGTGCCATTGCAGGTGGTGGCGCAGTATCTGCCGTGGTGATGGCATTACTGGCCGATGTGACCCGCGAAGAAAACCGCATGAAAGCCATGGCGGTGATGGGGATGAGTATCGGTATGTCCTTTGTGGTGGCCTTTAGTTTAGGGCCATGGCTTACGGGCTGGGTTGGTATTTCAGGGTTATTTTGGGTCACCACAGTGATGGGACTAGCAGCGATTCTCATGTTGTTATTGGTGCCTAAAGTCACGCGTCATCATCGTAATTTTCAGCAAGGCTATATCACTCAGTTAAAGCAAGTCCTGAAAATGGGCGATTTAAACCGTCTGCATGTATCGGTATTTACCCTACATTTATTGCTGACTGCCATGTTTATTTATGTGCCTTCGCAATTAATCCAATTTGCCGATATTCCTTTGCAGCATCATGGTTGGGTGTATTTGCCATTGTTGTTGGTCAGTCTGTTCGTGGCATTTCCAAGCATTGTTTTGGCAGAAAAATATCGCAAAATGCGTGGCATTTTCCTGACCGCGATTGCAGGTATTATTTTAGGGCTGTTGGTGCTGATTTTCGGGTTTGAATCGAAATACATCCTTTTATTGGGTTTGGGTTTATTCTTTATTGCCTTTAACGTTATGGAAGCCTTATTACCTTCGTGGTTGTCAAAGGCTGCACCAATTCAATCTAAAGCCACCGCGATGGGTGTAAATGCCAGCAGTCAGTTTTTGGGTGCATTCTTTGGTGGGATGATTGGCGGACAATTATTGATGCTCAACCACACCGCAATCGGTTGGAGTATTTTGACCGCGATTGCTATAATTTGGCTATTCGTTAGTTTTGGATTGGCGCAGCCGCGCTATCTTTCGTCTTTGGTGTTGCGTTTGCCTGAGAACCGAGAAACAGATGAATGGACTTCTCAACTTTTGGCAATTCGTGGTATTGAAGAGGTCGTGGTGATGTCTGACCAGCAAGTGGCTTATGTGAAAGTGGATAAACAGCAAATTGATGATGCTGCGCGACAACAATTAACGCACTTGTTTGGGAAAGAGGTAGCCATTTAAGCATAACTCTTATAAAGTAAATAATAGAAACAAATAGGAAGAAAACGTCTAATGCGTGGTGTAAATAAAGTCATTTTAGTGGGTACTTTAGGTCGTGATCCTGAAACAAAAACTTTCCCAAATGGTGGTTCTCTCACTCAATTTTCTATCGCAACCAGTGATGTCTGGACAGACAAAAACACAGGTGAGCGTAAAGAGCAAACAGAGTGGCATCGCATTGTTTTACATAACCGTTTAGGCGAGATTGCACAGCAATATTTACGCAAAGGTTCTAAAGTATATATTGAAGGTTCATTGCGTACGCGTCAGTGGACAGACCAAAATGGTCAAGAGCGTTACACCACTGAAATTCGTGGCGATCAAATGCAAATGCTCGACTCTGCTAACCGTGGACAATCTGACCAGCAAGATGGTGGCTTTGCTCAACCACGTTTTAACAATAACCAAGGCGGTTATGGCAATCAGAACCAAGCTCCAGCCACAGGTTATGCGAATCAAAATCAAGGCGGTTTTAACCAAAATCAGGGTGGTGGCTATGCCAACAATAACCCAAGTGGTTTTGCACCGAAGCCACAAGCTGCGCCTGCAACCGCACCTGCAGATTTAGATGATGATTTGCCGTTCTAAGACATACTAGAGATAGCCATTTGATTCAAAATGGAAAATCATCATCCAAACCCTTTGTTTCGACAAAGGGTTTTTTATGCAGATATTTAGCAAATATCTATTTTCTCGATTAAATTTCAAACTATGATAGGATTTATAATTCATAAATCCGATTATTTTTATAAAAAAACACTGTTTTACCGATTCTTTCGATTTTCGTATTCTAGCTACACAAGATAAGCAATCCCCGAAACGAATTGAGGAGTCATCCATGAGTTTAATCAATACCCAAGTCAAAGCATTTAACGCAACCGCTTACCACAATGGTCAATTTATTGACGTATCTGAGCAAGACTTTATTGGTAAATGGTCAGTGGTGTTTTTCTACCCTGCAGATTTCACCTTTGTTTGCCCAACTGAACTTGCCGATTTAGCCGATCAATATGCTGAATTCCAAAAAATGGGTGTGGAAATTTACTCAGTATCTACAGACACACACTTTACCCATAAAGCATGGCACGACACCTCAGAAGAAATTAAAAAGATTCAATATCCAATGATTGGCGACCCAACTTGGACATTGTCTAAAAACTTTGAGGTGCTGATTGAAGCAGAAGGTTTGGCAGATCGTGGTACTTTCGTGATTGACCCTGAAGGTAAAATCCAAATTGTAGAAATCAATGCAGGCGGTATTGGTCGTGACGCGCAAGAGTTGTTGCGTAAAGTAAAAGCAGCGCAATATGTGCATGCACACCCTAGCGAAGTTTGCCCTGCCAAGTGGAAAGAAGGCGATGCAACCCTAGCACCATCTATTGATTTGGTGGGTAAAATCTAATCGAATCATCGCACTCAATTTTAAAAATCCAGAACCTCGCTTCTGGATTTTTTATGCTCATGATTTGTTTAACAATGTATAAGTTTCAGCAAGATTATTCCATTCTTGCAATGCTGTATGCCAAATTTGCACTAGGTTGTGGTGCGATGAGCGATTAAGATCAAAACATCTATTCTCCTAGCAATAGGTGTAACACATGAAAAAAATAATCGGTTTATATCGCAACCAAAACATGCATTGGGTGGGCGATGGTTTTCCAGTCAAAAATCTATTTTCTTATGACCGTTTAGGGCAGGCGATCAGTCCATTTTTACTCTTGGATTATGCAGCGCCGTATCATTTTGATGCGACTACCGCACAACATGGTGTTGGTTCGCATCCACATCGCGGTTTTGAAACGGTGACGCTTGCCTATCGGGGCGAAGTGACGCATAAAGATTCGGCAGGTGGTGGTGGCACCATCAAAACAGGCGATGTGCAGTGGATGACAGCAGGTGCGGGTGTGGTGCATGAGGAATTTCACTCCAAAGACTATGCAGCACAAGGCGGATTGTTTGAAATGGTGCAGCTTTGGGTGAATTTGCCTGCCGCAGACAAAATGACATCGCCACGTTATCAAGCCATTGAATCTCAAAATATTCCGAAAATTGAGTTTGAAAATCAGGCGGGGCATTTACGCATTATTGCAGGTCAGTACGCAGAGCAATCTGGGCCTGCCAGCACCTTTAGCCCTGTCAATGTTTGGGATGGACAATTGAAAGCTGCACAGACCCAAGCGCTGCATGTGCCGGTAGATCACAATACTTTATTGGTGGTGTTGGCAGGTGAAGTGCGGGTCAATGGCAGTCAACTTGTGCAAGATCACTCAGTGGTGTTATTTGCTCAAGATGGCGAAGCGTTAATTCAGCTTGAAGCACTGCAAGATACGCAATTTTTAGTGCTGACAGGCAAGCCATTAAATGAACCTATTCAAGGCTATGGTCCATTTGTCATGAATACCAAGCAGGAAATCATTCAAGCTTTTGAAGATTTTAATCAAGGCAAGTTTGGTGAAATTCCGATTCAACATCAAGCGGGTTAAGCTTTAAAAAATCTTAGCCAAGAAAAAAGCCTCATGTCGATGTCCCGACCGAGGCTTTTGTTGTTCTGGCGCTGTCAAATTTCTAGTTTTAGCGGATTGATCATATTCCTTATGATAATTATATGTGATGTAGCTATCATTTTTGTGCTTGGTATCATAGCGTTTAGAGATTTATTTGTAAAACGAAAATTATAAAATTGGTGAATTTATCTACATGGTTTAGAACACTATTTATAGTATTAAAGAAATAATATGAATAAATTCTAAGGCTTATTTAAGCACTTTCTGATTGTTAAAAAATGTAATCATATTGCCAATGTACTTTGTGTTGTTTCTCTGTGAAAAGTACACAATCTGGTAGTTTTTAATAGCTCATTTTCCTTAGGCATGGTTCATAATTTCATAAAGTATGTAAAAAGATGGATGATCGGTTTGGATATCGCAGTGATCGGTAGTGGTATGGCTGGACTGGCTACCGCAAGAATTCTTAAAGATGCAGGGCATAACATTACAATTTTTGAGGCGCTGCCTGGTCGTGGAATGGACAGTCATAGCATCGAATTTGAGGATGGTTTAATTGATGCGCCGTTACGGGTCATGAACCCACATTTGTGGAAAAACACCCTCAGCTTGGCCACACATTTAGGCATTAAAACTTATCCTGTGCGTACTTATATGGCGTGCAGTTGGTTATTTGAAGATCGTACCGAAACTTGGCTGACCACAAGCCGTACCCGTATTGGTAATTTCCCAATCATTAACAACCGTAAAGGCATACAACAATACGGCTGGCGTTTGGTAAAAGGCATGTTGCAGTTAAAAACAGCCATCGCTAAATTTTTCAAATCTAAAAACCAAGACATTACCCTTGCGGAATTTATCAACCGTAACGAAATTGAAGAAGTGTTTTGGCATGGTGCAGTGATGCCAGTGCTTTACACCATTTGTACTTGTGACCCTAAAACCATTGGTGAATGGCCAGCAAAACCATTGTTGGTATTTTTACGCCAATTGACTGATGGTGATGCATTATTGCGTTTACAAGGTGGCACGCCTGCATTGGTTGATAAGTTGATTGAAGGTATTAATATTCAAAGTGGTGCAGCGATTACTCGTGTTCATCAACAAGAAGATGGTGTAATTGTTGAAAATTCTGAGGGTCAGTCGCAAACATTTGACCGTGTGGTAATTGCAACGCCAACCACGAAAGTTCAAGACTTCCTAGATAATGAACAATTTTCTGAAGATATTGAATTGCTTAAACAATTCAAATTCGAGCAGGGTGATTTGGTGATTCACACCGATCAAACGGTGATGCCGCCAAAACGTAAAGACTGGTCAGTTTTAAGTTATATGATGGATCGTAAATTTACCCGTCAGCAATTTACGGTATGGCTTAACTCGATTGAACCAACGTTGGTCGGCAAATCTCCAGTGTTCCAAACATGGCGTCCAGTCACACCAATTGATCCGAAAAAGATCATTTCAACGGTAACTTTAACCCGCGCTGTAGTGGATTCAAAGACGGTGGCATTAAACAAAGAATTGCAGCAACGGCATCATCAAGACAATCGTAAAGTGTTCTTCTGTGGTTCATGGTCGTGCGATGGTTTGCCTATTTTAGAATCTGCAGTGACCTCAGCCATGCATATTGCAGAAATTTTTGGTGCACCATTACCGTTTATTGATTTGAAACCACAAGTTGAGGTTGCGCCACAATTAGGTTATTAAGTTTAGGGTCTGTTGATATTTCATAAATGGTTTGTGCTGTAGGCTAAAACTGAGCAGATCAGGCATGAAACGCAGGGAATAGCGAGACTATTGCCAAGTTTCATAACGCAATCTGAGAAAGTTTTAGCCACAGCCTTTCAGGACAAGCATATTTTTTGCTGCTATTGCGTTATGAGTCAGTCATTTAGAATGACTAAATTTCCTGCCTCATGCCTTATATCAGCTAAAAAATATGCGTTGTCGCAAACATAGATGAATTATCAACAGCCCCTCTTTTTTGAATTAGACTGAGTCAGTATGAAATGGCAACAGGCGATACGACAGCATTTTCCAAAACATAAATATGCCATTCAAGCGGCATATTTGGGAGATACTTCCGCACTGCCGTGGAGCAATTTAGGTTATTGGTCAGATGCAGTGGGATCTGATTATCCCGCTGCATGTCAAAATTTAGCAGCGCATTTGGCCGCAGCAGTGCATTTAAATTCAAAAGATGTTGTACTGGATTTAGGCTGTGGGCAAGGTGCCAGTCTTAAATATTGGTTGGAACACTATCAAATACAACGACTTGAAGCTGTTGAGCTACAAGATCATCATGTGCAGTCGATTCGACAACATTTAAATTCAAATATTAAAATTCACGCTGCTTCATTTTTAAATTTAAAAGCACTTTTTCCACAACCACGTTTTGATGTGGTGTTCTGTATCGATGCAGCATATCACAGTCATTTGAATTCATTTTTAAGTCAGGTCAGTGCGGTTTTGAATTCAAATGGACGTTTGGGCTTTCATTATTTAATTTGGGCAGAACAAGCGCCAACGCATGCGTTCAAACAGCTGCAATATCGTGCCTTATTAAAATCTGCCGCTGTCAATTTTAAAGATCTGATGTCTGAAAGTCAGCTTCGAGCGGTTTTAGAACAGTTTGAATTTAAACAGATTCAGGTGGAAGATTTGTCGGCACAAGTTTTGGCGGGTTTTGCTGACTATGTGAATCAGCATCTCAAGCATCGAGTACAAACGCGAGATACAGACTGGTTTAAAATTGCCATGACCGCACGTTTATGTGCCAAGCTCTATGCGGATGGCTGGATTAAATATGTGCAGGTGAGTGCGGAAAAAGCTTAATCTATCGTAATCAGCTGCTAGATAATGAAGTTTTTCGGTGTTTGGATGTTCATAATTGGCTTTAAATCCCACCCACCACATGAAACTGTTTCGGTAAAATTTTTGCGCCACACGTCAATTGATCCCCGACATAACCCACGGCTTTGTCATCAAAAAGAATATGATCGTGACTTTTTATAATTGTGGACCAACGCTGGCACTTAGGGCAGAAATGTCCATTACCCGCCACTAAAAATAAATTTCCCATTTGAGAAACACGCATTTGATTGGCAAGGATGATTCCACCATGATTGGTCATGGAATGATGCGTTGCAAAGCTTTGAGCCATGAGGTATTCCTTAAACTAGAAAACTTTAGAGAAGCATTGTTTTTTATACTAAATTTTCTAAGACTTATAATTTTAAATTTTTATTTTAATTCACAAAAATATTTTTAAATGTCAGTCTATATGGATGAAACATCAACAAAATAGACCATCAATATAAAAATAAGCTCTGAAATATGTGTATTGCATTCTAAAGTATAAAATACATTTAACAAGCTAAAAATCACAATCCCGTATTGCGGTTAAAGTTTTGCAGATAGATAGACGCCCTGAATAAATTGGAGATTCGGGCAGCATGAGTAAGATAAAAATATACGTTTATAAAAACAAAAAACCTCATAAATTTTTAATTTATGAGGTTTAATATGGTGCCGGCACACGGATTCGAACTGTGGACCTACTGATTACAAGTCAGTTGCTCTACCAACTGAGCTATGCCGGCGTTGTGTAGAGAATTTTACAGAATTTTTACGTGTGCGCAAGCCAAAAAGTAACCGTTTAATGCATGGCATAGATTTTTTGCAGATTTTGTATGCAGGGTTTTGGCGCGTTACAAACGAGGAAATCACACAGAAGATTTTGTAGGAAATGAGCCCAGCGGGTGGGCTCATTGAAGAAAACAACCTGAAATGAGGTGTGAAAAAGCGATTATTTATTTCTTAAGATACGATCTAAATCCTGTGCACATTCTTCTAAGGTAAAGGCCATATCAAGTTGCATTTGTGGTTTGAGTTCATTTGCGAGCGTTCTCCATTGTTCAATTAGGCGAATGGCTTTTTGAATCTTATGTTTGTTGATGTCTTTGGCGATGGTAGGCGTGTATCCTCCACGTTTAGCATTTTTAATTTGTTTGACATAATTTTGGCTGTTATTCATGTTCGCTGTTCCTTAAAATGTAGTCAAACATAGTCAAGGACTAATTCGCACTCTGTTAATGTCTTGTTGCCAAGCGTGTAACTAGAGCCTGAGTCGGTCAGTTCCGACTTGTAGCGGTCAGTCCGTTCTTGCAATATACGCTTTACAGTT